>NZ_JBMFOX010000009.1:0-40526 GCF_049969415.1 Hadarchaeum sp. (SeqCode) | reverse complement strand
TTCTGATGGTTAGCCTGTTTAGAAAAATGCGATAAAACGCGTCAAAATGGCTTGAAACATAGAAATTTGGATCTTTAAATAGTCGGTGGGCTTTATAGATACGCTAATTTTAATTTAAAAAAGCCACAGTTCACGAGACTTTTCAATCACTTTCCAAAGCGCCGCTCTCGGCTCTGATAGTTGCGAATGGCCCTGAGAAAATCTATCTTGCTGAAGGCGGGCCAGTTTGCCTCGCAGAAATACAGCTCACTGTAGGCCGATTGCCAAATGAGAAAGCCGCTCAGCCGTTCCTCGCCGCTCGTCCTGATGATGAGGTCGGGATCAGGCAAACCGGCCGTATACAAATGGTTGTTAATCATATTCTCGTCGACATCTTTTGGAGTTATTTCGCCGTTTTTTATTTTCTCGCAAATTTTGCGCACCGCGTCTGCCAACTCGGCCCTGCCACCATAACCAACCGCGATGTTAAGCGTGTGCCCATTGTAACCCCCCGTTGCCGCTTGGGCCTCGTCAATGGCCCTTTGAACCTGCTCGGGCAACATTTTCAAATCACCAATAGCCTTGATGCGAATTTTGTATTTGTGAACGCGCGGATCCCTAGCCACCTCTTTAAACTTTTGGGCCAGCAGGTCCATGAGTTTTTTGACCTCCTCTTCGTCGCGCTTGAAGTTCTCCGTGGAAAACGCGTAAACGGTGACGTGTTTGATGCCAAGCTCCTGGCACCAGCCAATAACCTCCTCAAGCTTTTTGGCACCCAGGACATGGCCATAAAATCGGTCCATACCCATCTGTTCCGCATACCTGCGGTTGCCGTCGAGGATTATCGCTATGTGTTTCGGTATCTTCTCCGAGCTGGCCACCTCGGCAAACAGCTTACGCTCGTAATATTTCATCAACAGCCTTTGTATCTGGGCTATCCCCGGCAGTCTTTCGATGGGTATTCTCTCCACTTCCATAGAACCAAGTGTTAATCTATCAACCTTCTTTTAAAGCTCTGCGAGTTTAATTCTATTTTTGAACCCGCGTTTTGATTTAAAATTAGCCCCCAGCGCCGGCGAATACAGATCGGGCGAAAAGGATGGTGATAAGTCATTATATACCCTGCGTCTAAAGATAGGGAGGAGTACTATGGGACTGACTTGGCCACCGCAGCGCCTGAAGCGCAGAAATATGCTGGCGATACCGCTGATAGTTTCAGTCGTCTTGCTAGCAGTTTCCCTGATTTTTGGTTTGCCCCTAGGTAGGGACTTGCAGGGTGGAACCTTGATCATGGTCCGCGGAGTTGAAAAGGCTCCCGATGTTGATCAAGTTAGATCTCAGATTGAGAAACTGACAGGTTTGGAGGCGATTGTCCATGTTACCAGTAATGGGTTGGATATTGAGATAAATAAGTTAAGTGGTGAGGTGGGAAATGAGATTACGGTGATGCTTTCCAGCACTTTTGGCTTTTCAAGTGACTCAATTACGGTCGGTGAGTTGGGCCCAGTTGTTAGCAGTGCGCAATGTTTCCAACTTATCTATCTCGGGCTCGGGGCTTTGGCCGTCATTCAAATTGTGCTTTTCATCTTCAGGCTTCGCGTAGCCGCCACGACAACAATAATTGTCGCGGTTCTAGATGTGGTCGGTACCCTAGGCCTGATGTCGCTGTTCAAAGTTCCCTTAAATCTGGCCTCGATTTTTGGAATTTTGGTAACTATTGTTTACGTCGTGGATGTCAATGTTCTTCTCGCCTTCAGGCTTTTGAAAGGAGCCGTGGGTAACCCAAAGGAAAATCTTGGTGAAGCGATGAAGGCGGTCTTGGTTTTGAGCGCCATCGCCATCGTGGTCTGTCTGAGCGCTAGCTTTATCATACCGGTAAATGCGGTCTGGGAGTTCGCGCTGGCCCTAACTTTTGGGATAGCCGTGAATCTCCTCAACACTTGGTTCCTGGGTGCCGCCCTCTACCTGCGACACCTTGAACACAAAAAGGTCGTGAGTTATCATGTCAGCATTTAAGTCCCGCCGTGCCAAACTGTTGCTGCTGGTGCTGGTCCTCTCCATCCTGATCATATGGCAGCCTTGGTCAGGACTTGAGCCGACTATCCGGGGGGTCAAGATAGGTTCAGATTTTGCTGGCGGTACCCAGATGGTTTTCGAGTTACAATCCTACCGTGTCACCCTCCAGTATGGTTCCGCGGGGGAAAACCTCATAAGTTACACCACCGCCTCGATCGAATCCTTGCTGGGGGCTGAGACTAGGCTGATCAGCTATAACCCCAACAGCGAAAAGGCGGTTTTTGATGTCCACGGCAGGCTGACGGAGCTGATGTTGCAAAAGGCGGTTGGCGAAATAGCCACCGTTATCGATGTTGAGACGTATGTGGAAGAAAATGAACTGGATCAAGCGATCAACTTACTAAGGTCGCGCGTGGACCCGTATCAGCTGCTTGACGTAAGGCTAAGGTCGTACGGTGCTGCATCCATACTCTTTGAGGCCTCAGGGGTGGACCCAAACCGCGCCAGAGATTTATTGGGCGTCCAGGGGAAGCTAGAGATGTTCTTAGACAACCAATTGGTCCTGAGCAACGACGAGATTCTGGGTTTGGCAGCCCCGATTTCTGCAGAGGCTCTGGCCTACGTTCCCATCACCTTGACCGATATCGGCACCGAGACGCTGAAACAGGCCTGCAGCGGGAAAGCCAATCACCCCATTGTCATTTACCTAGACCGCCCCACCGATGCGATTGTAATATTTGAGAACGGCATCCTGAGGGATGCCAGCAGTATATTTTATGATGAATCCTCTCAGGAATTTTATGTGACCCGGGAAACGGGAATTGCGGAGTCCGCCTACCACATCTTGGTGTCGGCCGTTCCGATTTTAAGGGATGATATTCCGAACTTGGTTAAGACCTATCTTTCGGACCATGTTGGCGACAGGGCGCGAGTTATTTTATTGGGTTCCAAAGATGATTTTTCACCAGAGGTAATTGAGTGGCTTTCGGCCCATTACAGTATTGAAACACTTTCTCGACGCGAGGGCGAAACCGTCGATGAATGGGTGCTTCGGGCCTGCGGGGTTCAGTCGGCGCCCGTCGTCACCCAGACGATGGCGGCCGGTGGCGTGACCAGCGATCTTACCATCCCTATTGTGGCCAAGACGCAGGCGCAGGCATTGGTCAAAGCGCAGAACTTGCAGAGGGCTCTGGTTTACCAGCTTGATTTGCCCATAGCTTTCGTCCAAGAAGCAAAGTTTTCTTCTCCCTTTGGATCGGGCTTCAAAGAAGGTCTGATGATTGTAGCCGGTGTTGCAGTTTTGTGCATTTTTGTTCTCCTTTATTTTGCCTTCTCCCGCATTAAGGTGGCCATCGCGGTCATTGCCTTCCTGTTCGTCGACGCGCTGCTAACGCTTGCAGGGATCTCGGTTTTAGGGCTGCCGCTGGGTTTACCCGCCGCCTCTGGGCTTCTGCTGGTGGTTCTTTCCGGCCTGAACCAGCACATAATTATAACAAATGAGCTACTGAAGGGAGCCCAGCCTCAGGAAAAGGTAAGCGTTGGCTGGAGAACATCTAGGGCATTGGCGATATCCTATTTGGCCTCTCTCACCGTTGTCTTAGTCTCGATTTTGATAGCTCTGGCAGGGTTCGGTCCCCTTCGAATTTTTGCAATTGCCGCCGCGGCAGGATTGGTAATTGCCATAATTTTGACTAGGCCGGTATTTGCGCGGGTGATGGAATCGATTATTTCAGCGGGACCGAAGACCGCTCTGCCAGAATTAGCCAAGCCCGAGCAGAAGCAGCAGTGAGGCTGCAGCCAGCCCGCCCAAAGTCACTATCAGACCCAAAAATAACCGATGGACCTGCATCGCCTTCAGCGCTTCTCTGGTCACCAAATAGATTGACGTGGTGGAGATAAAGTAGAACCAAAGAACCACCGTGACCACAAACAGGTACTCCATCTTTAAGAGCAGCATCAGAAACGCTATCAGTCCCGCCGAGATGCTAACGATGGTAAGTGGGTAGAAGAGTGCCATTAAGATTCTCCACCGGGTCATGGAATCACCATCCGAACAGATACTGCGTGGTCGTGGCGAGTTTTCTTCTAATGACGGCGATTTCGGGCCGGTAAACGATTAGCTCGTTTTTCGAGATTTCTTTACCCAATATTTTTCTAATCACCTTCACCTCAGATTCCCCACTTATTTTGGCCGCGCCCCTGCCGAGTTTGGGCTCAAGAGAAATGAATATGGGCAGCTGTAGCCTGTCCCATTCCGCTTCCGGCAGGATTTTTGCGATGAACTCAAGTTCCTCTCTTTTAAAATAATGTGCCTTGCCATCCTTGGTTCGCACAAACGGCCTTTCCAGTGATAGCGCCGATTTTAATGTAATGCGCTTCTCCGGGATGTGGGCATTGAGCCCGCTCAGCTCAAATTTTATTATCCTTTCCACTTTCACTCACGCTTTTCCAATATCGCCTTTATACGCTTCAGGCGGGTGAAGTTCTCTCGCTCCAGTTCGTCAAGCCTCATCATTATAAATTTCATTGATTCCCTGAGTCTGGGGATCAGTATGTACTCCAGCGCGTTTACCCGCCTTTTGGTCTTTTCAAGTTCCCGCGCCAGAGAGATTGCGGTTACCTCCAGTTCGGCCAGTTCGATAAGAAGCTTGATCGCCCGTTCCATTTCTTCGGCGGCGATATCTAAAAGCGAGGAAGTGGTGTGCAAGCTGTAGCCGCGGGCAAGGGCGTTTCTTTCTATCCCAGCAACTTGGATGGTCGGGACCTCGATGCCCATGATGTTCCTCACGTAAATGTCGATGTTGATTTCCTTTTTTGATTCCGCTGCCGCTTGCACGGTTTCAAAAGTTCCAAGTGTTGCCATGCAGATCGACACCGCCTCGTAACCCCTTTTCAGCTGTGTTATTGCCTCAGCCTTAGATTTCTGAATTATTTTCAAGGTGTTCAGCAGCTCCATGACTAGAGCATCCATCTTTTCCTTAAGTAAGTCATAGCCCTTTTCCGCCAGCGCGAGGCGGTTCTTAACCTTTAGTAGTTCCATCCTGTTGGGTGAGACGTTGATTCTCGCCGCCATTACTGCGCCTCCGTCTTCAGCTTTATTTCCACACCTACAGTTTTTCTGACCAGCTCTTGGAGTTCATCACTTTCCGGGACATAGCCAGATCTGTCCGGTATTTTGAGCACTAGTGGGAGCAGGCCCTTTTCCTGAATTTTTCTGCGAAATTCTGGGCTGATTTCCTCAGCAACTCGATGCGTGATTAAGATCAGACCGATTTCTTCGTTGGATAGAAATTCCTCCAATCGGGACAGCGTTTTTTCTTTATCTGTGTGCACATGCGCAAACTGCACTCCGGCTAGGTTGAATCCTGTTATAGTTTCGAGGTCTCCGATCACCGCGATTTTAAAGCCCAATCTTAGGCACCCCCAATATGTTTTTCTTTATTTTTTGTGGCTCAACTTTTTCTGCTTTGAGCCGCAGTATGGTAAGTAAATTTCTGACCTCAGTCTCCTTTAATAGGATGTAAAGGACCACCGGGGCGATGCTGAAAATATGGGCAACCGCCTGTTCTCGGAAGACTTTGAGCCTCAGCTCATCGAGTGCTCTTTCCGCAGTAGAAATGCCCTGCGCTTCAATCTGGGGGAGAAAGTTCAACAGAACCAGTCCATAGGGAGTACGAGAAACCACTTCCAAGCCTGATTTAATATTTTCCGCATAAACCATGTCTTTGAGCATTCCCTCGGTCAAGAGATACGACGGCCTGATAAGATACTTATCTATTTCCTCTGGAGCCACGCCTTCTTTTTTTAACCGTAGGATTAGCTTGATATTCACGGTATCGATTTCACATCCGATCATCTTCATTAAAATCTCCCGCTGTGATTTGACCCGCAGTATTTCTTGCCATAAGCTTTTGTAGTAATAGACGTCTAGCGCGGACAGAATGGCCGATAGCCCGCGTTCCTTGTAATCCTTCAGGGCACCATTAAGAACTGGAAAATATTCACTGTCTTTCAGAAAATCAAGCAACTGATCAAAATTTTTCACCGAGGTTAACATCTCAAGCCTTTCCCGCGTAAGCGTTGGTGAGGACATGTAATGTTTTAGATCTTCTTCAACAGGGACACCTTGGTGGATTGCTGTAACGATTGTTTTTAAACCCCAAACTTCCCATTTTTTAAGAAGCCTCAACACAGTTTCTTTTCGCTGGCTTGGAACTATTTTCAGGATTTCCTGATAGCGATGGTTCAAATGATCCTTAAAGACGATTTCAGCTTTTTTCACGTCAACCGTACCGTCTTTGGAAATTTCTGACAAAAGCGGGCGATATTCGGTATCGTCAAGTAAGGAAATCAGATTTTCTACAGCCGGTGCTTCCGCCATTTCCATTAAACGGTTTTCTTTTAGCAGTTTAGCCTCCCAGGCGCTTATCACCGCACCGCAGTAGACATAGGCGACGGTCCTCTTGGCGTGAAGCGCGATTAAAATAGAGATTAGCCCGATGATGCCAAAAATTACAATCAATATCTCCATCATCGAGATCCTTCGAATAAGAGTTTTGCCACCTTCACCCTCAGTACGTCGGTTAGTCTTCGGATTGTTCCTTCAAAGGTTTCGTCAATTTCGATTTTTCCGTCAGCAGCGACTACTTTGACTCCTCCGGTGGCTTCAATCGGTTCGCCAAGGGAAATGTTGACTTCCTTGTTGTCGGACTTTAGTTCCCGGACAATGGTGTTCTTTAATGATTTGAGCATTTCCAAGTCACGGCGATTAGCCCTGATTATGATATCGTTTGACCCAAGTTTTCTACAGGCGTCAATGGTTATCCTAACAAGATCCTCCTTATAATCCGGCGAAAGAGCATGTTTGCGCAGTTTTTCCTCGGCTTCCTTAAAGACATTTTCAATGATTATCTCCTTTTCCCGGAGGAGTTCCTTTCTGGCTTCAACCTTTGCCCGGGCCAGAATCTCCGCATATATCTGCTTTCCTTTAGTTTCAGCTTCCCTTAGCTTTTGTTTCTCTTCTTCCTCAGCGTTTATCTTGGCCGAGTTGATGATTGCGGCCGCCTGCTGGTTTGCATCCTGGATGATCAAGGCTGCTTTTTCCTCAGCCTCTTTCAAGATATCTTCAGCTAACAATCTGGCGCCTTTTTCGGCCTGCAAATAGTTCCCCTCTACAGCACGCCTATGAAGGTTAGCATGAGAATGGTGGCTAAAACTCCGAGTATCGCGTAGAGCTCCACGGCAACGGTGTACATTAACCCTACGGAGAAGACTTCAGGTCTCTTTGCGAAAGCAGAAATACCGGCGGAAGCGACCAATCCCTGTGGGTAGGCGGTGAAACCCTGCAGGATGGCAGGAACGGTTGCAGCCAAGACCGCCAGACCAACGATGCCTGCCTTGGCCATCTCTGGGACCACGTTACTGGGCGCAAGTCCGGCGCCGATGATGACTAAAAATCCAACAACGAAACCGTATATGCCCTGAGTTCCGGGCAGCAGCTGGAACACGAATGCCTTGTAAGCTTTCTTCGGGTCCTCGCTGGCAACTGCGGCCGCCGCGACTCCAGCTATGCCGACACCCATGCCTGACATTATCCCTGGAATGCCGATGGCCAAACCAGCCGCCAAGGCAACCCAGATTCCCTCGACCGCCAGTTTCATCACCTCCTTCTTATTTTGGTGAACCTCCTTATAACCTTAAAGGGGGAGAATTTGTTACCTTCCCCCTCATAGAATTTCCCAAAGAACTCGACGTAATGCAGACGCAGGGTGTGGATGAAAGCCCCGAGGCTCTGAATAAAAATGTTGAAGCAATGGGCCACGAAGAGCATGGCTCCAATTACGATCATCAACGGGATTGCTAGGATTCCTGATATCGCGGTAAGCGGTGGCGACAGGCTGCCGTACAGCCAGATGCCAATGTAATTTATCGCAAAGGCGATGATGCTGGAGGCTATGCACAGCGCCATCAGTCTCGTGTAAGACGCCGCGTCCGCTACTAGCGAGCTTAACCCATAGACAACGTTGATCGGCCCGCTTATCCTGCCCACTCCGGTCGCCATAATCGCCGCGCCAATCATCTCCACAATCAGCCCGGTAAAAAAGAGCAACCTGAAGGCCACGACTAACGGGGGAGCGGCTACAAATGGGTTGAAAACGTCGAAGAGCTTCAGCTTGGGAAAGACGAAGTTTATCCCGAACTCGAGCAGTCCAATTCCTAGGACGCAGAATACCATCCCAAAGAACCCGACGATGATTAAGATGTGGGGGATGTGATTAAGGAACATCAGTTTCCATTTTTTTCTGATAATGTCCTTGGCGACGTTGGCGACGTAGCCCAAGATGAGGTGGAAAATACCTAGAAAAACGGCAATTTTAAGTATTGGGATGGGATTTTCCATAGCATTGATCCAGAGCGGGGCCATACCGAACCACCCCCCGATCAGGGCACCGACAACAACGGTGACCGCGGATCCCAGCAGAATAATCATTTTTAGCTTTCGTGGGAAGATTTTGGTCACCTGAATTCCGGAGAGCAGGAAAATTCCGACCAGAAGCCCATAAGCGGCATCGGATAGGCAAATGGCGAAGAACAGGGGAAAAGTTATTGATAGGAATGGCGTCGGATCTATTTCATCATACTTGGGGGTGCTGAAGGTTTCTGTTATAATCTCAAAATTGCTAACCAGCTTTGGGTTTTCAAACTCCGAGGGAACGGATTCAGTTTCCTCCGTCTTTGGGTCGTATTTCCGGACGATGTGTATTCCGTTGGTTACGGGGGCGAGCAGTGAATCGATATTTGACTTTTTCTTTGGGACCCAGCCTTCGATGACAACCGTGTTCTCAGTAGTGCCGAAGAACTTTGAGCATTTTAGGCGCTCTATCTGAATTTCGAGCAGCTCGACCATCGCATTTACGGCCGCGGAGTACGTCTGGGCGAAATCCTTTTTCCTGTTTTCAAATTCCGATTTTTCTTCTTCAATTTTTTTGATTTCCTTCTCCAGCCTTTTTAGGGCCTCACCCGGAGTTTCAGGATAAACCGGTATCTCCATCAGTTCCACGCCGAACCGGTAAAGTATCGGTAATATTTTTTGTTGGTCCTTGGTTCGGCACACCGCTATGAAATTTTTCTTCTTGCCCTTCCCAAAGAAAGTGAGGAACAATTTATAATCGAGCGCGGCATTGATTTCTATTGAGAACTCTTGGACCCGTTCGGCAGCGATGGAGCCGGCGATGGATCTAATTTCTTCTGTTGTCTTGAGATAGCTGAGAGGAGATTCTATTTCAACGAACTTCTTCAATGTCTCCATCTTGGCATTTGTTTCCAGTTTTTTCTCATTCAGTTTATTTTCCAGCTCCCTTAGCGAGTTGAACTTGGGTTCGACGGTGTTCAGCAACTTCTCCGCCTTGGTTATGAGCCGGGCGCTGGTTTCCTCCTCAACCTCGATATGTTTATGTGTTGGTCCCAGAAAATCCTGGATCTCCTTTAATCTGTTGAGCAGAGACGAAAGCTTGTAAACCTCATCGCCCACCGCCATTCTTCCAATCTCGGGTTCCGCGACCTCTTTAAATTGTACGATACCGGCCTCGTGAAGCGTTGCAATCACCTTTTCATGCAACCTTTTGGGAAAAATCGCTTGGAAGCGCTGCATCCTCATGGTTCTAAACATGAGTTCGCCCCAGGACGGCATCAAAAATTAACTTGACGGCTTCAGAGATCAGATTTTCAGCTTCTCTTTCCATTTCTAGCTTTTTTTGTTGGGCTCCGCTGATTATCTTCTGGGCATCGGTCTCGGCTTTTTTCCGGTACTCTTCGAGAAGTTTTTTGACCTTCAGCTGGGTTTCGGCTCCTTGTTTTTCCTTAATTTTTTCAGCCTCTCTTCTTGCCGATTCAAGCAAAGTCGCTAATTCTCGCTGGGCCTCTTCAATTTTTTTCTTTGCCTTCTGCTCGGCTTCGATGATGAGTCGAAGTTCCTCGTTGACCAAATTGCCACCTTCTGCTAATGGTTAATGAAATGCTCAATAAAAGTTTTTCCAGAACAAAAAGGCGCTCAAATTCGCTTTTATTTGCTCTTCTGCTGGTTTTGAAATTCTAACCGGAACATTTGCGTTTCGATTGATTAATTTCACCACCAGTTGCTACAATTTGAAATCGAATTTAATAATTCCCATCTTTTTTGATGTGACCGTTAATCGGTTTAACATTGGGATTAAAAATTCTTAGGGCAAACTCATAAAAACAGTGTCTCTAAAAATAATGGGGGCTGTCAAGTGGGAAAAATCACTAGGATTACTGGGCCTGTTGTCATTGCAGATGACATGCGTGGTTCTGAAATGTACGAGCTAGTCCGGGTCGGTGAAGAGCGGTTGATGGGTGAAATAATCGGGCTGACTGGAAACCGCGCGACCATTCAGGTTTATGAGGAGACCGCCGGCATAAAACCGGGAGAAAGAGTTGAGGGGACAGGAAGATCTTTATCGGTCGAGCTGGGACCGGGATTGATCGGCTCCATTTATGATGGCACCCAAAGGCCCCTGACCGTCATTCGAGATAAAGTCGGGGATATGGTAAAGAGGGGAGTTTTTGCCACTGCCCTGTCAAGGGAAAGGAAGTGGGAGTTCTTGCCTAAATTGAAGAAAGGGGCCGAGGTTGTTGAAGGCGACATCTTGGGAACCGTAAGCGAAAGCAGAATGGTTGAGCACAGGATAATGGTTCCGCCTGGGGTTAGGGGCAAGATTTTGGAGATTTCAGACGGATTGCACAGGGTTGAAGATGTCATCGCGGTTATTGAGACACCTGCCGGCAAAAAGGACATTCCAATGATGCAGGTGTGGCCCGTCAGGCGCGCGCGTCCTTTCAAGCAAAAGCTGGAGGCGAACCAACTTCTGGTTACGGGACAGCGAGTAGCCGATACTTTCTTCCCGATCGTGAAAGGTGGGACTGCCGCCATTCCCGGTGGTTTCGGGACTGGCAAGACGGTCTTTCTTCATCAGGTCGCCAAATGGGCTGATGCCGATGTTATCACCTATGTGGGCGCTGGTGAGCGAGGCAACGAGATGTGCGATGTATTGATACATTTCCCGGAGCTCAAGGACCCCAGGACCGGAGAGTCACTGATGCAGAGGACCACGCTCATCGCCAACACGTCCAACATGCCGGTCGCCGCTCGGGAAGCAGGCGTCTACACAGGCATCACCATCGCCGAGTATTTCCGGGACATGGGATACGATGTCGCGCTTATGGCGGACTCCACCTCTAGGTGGGCCGAGGCCATGCGAGAAATATCCGGACGTCTGGAGGAGATGCCGGGCGAGGAGGGTTTTCCCGCCTATCTAGCTTCCCGGTTGGCGGAGTTCTATGAGCGGGCAGGGCGAGTGCAAACCTTAGGCTCTGATGAACGCTTCGGTTCGGTTACCGTGCTTGGTGCGGTTTCCCCACCGGGTGGAGATTTATCAGAACCAGTATCTCAGAACACCCTGAGAATTGTCAAGGTATTCTGGGCCCTCGACACGAGCTTGGCCTATCGCCGGCACTTCCCCGCCATAAATTGGCTCAGCAGCTATTCGTTGTATGTCGATAACGTCAGGGACTGGTGGAAATCAAAAACGGACGAGGATTGGAAGGCACTGCGCGATGAAGCAATGGCCATGTTGCAGAGGGAGGCGGAGCTGGAGGAAATAGTTAAGCTGGTGGGGCCTGACGCGCTGCCGGAACCGGAGCGAGCCGTGCTCGAATCCGCTCGAATGATGCGGGAGGACTTTCTTCAGCAATTCGCTCTTCATGAAGTTGATACCTACTGTCCTCCGGAGAAGCAGATCGGGATGCTGAGGATAATAATCGATTTCTACCACAATGCCGTCGAGGCGGCTAGGCGGGGCGTCCCTGTGGAGGAGATAAGAAAGCTGCCGGTTAAGGAGGACATCGCTGGGATGAAAAGACTCACGGCGGAAAAATTTGTTAAGGAGTACGGAAGAATTGAGAAGCATCTCAGGGAGCAGTTTGATTATTTGCTGAAGACAAAGAAAGCTCCGGAGCCAGAAAAGTGCAGCGAGGAATAGGATGAAGAGCCGTGAATATTTGACGGTGACCGAGGTCTACGGACCCCTGATGGTGGTTGAAGGCGTTAAGGGCGTGGCCTATGGGGAAGTGGTCGAGATCACCACGCCGGATGGGGAGATCAAACATGGTCAGGTCTTGGACGCCTATGAGGACCGAGCTGTGGTGCAGGTGTATGAGGGTACTCGGGGCATAGACACTTACAAGACAAAGGTCAGGTTCAGAGGCGAGACGATCAAGTTCGGCGTGGGAATGGAACTTTTGGGCCGGGTTTTCAGCGGAAGGGGGGTCCCGATAGACGGCGGGCCAAAGCCGATATTTGAGGACGAGTGGGATGTTTATGGGTCACCGATCAATCCGTCCGCCCGGGAGTACCCGAACGAGTTCATCCAGACCGGAATCTCGGTGATAGATGGCATGAATACCTTAGTTCGGGGTCAGAAGTTGCCAATTTTTTCCGGAGCTGGCCTGCCGCACAATGAACTGGTGGCCCAGATAGCCAGACAAGCCAAGGTTTTGGGTGAGGAGGAAAAGTTCGCCGTGGTTTTCTGTGGAATGGGAATCACTCACGAGGAGGCGGCCTTTTTCATCAGGGACTTTGAGCGGAGCGGAGCCATTGAGCGGGCAACCGTTTTTCTGAACTTGGCCAATGACCCGGCCATCGAGAGGATTCTCACGCCTAGGCTTGCTCTGACTACCGCCGAATATCTGGCGTTCGTTCAAGGGATGCATGTGTTGGTGATTCTGACCGACATGACTAATTACTGTGAGGCCCTCCGGGAGGTTTCCGCCGCACGGGGGGAGGTCCCTGGAAGAAGAGGATATCCCGGGTATATGTATACGGACCTAGCCACCGTCTATGAACGGGCGGGCAGGATCAAGGGCAAAAGCGGCTCGGTCACTCAGATGCCCGTCCTAACGATGCCGGGTGACGATATCACCCACCCGATACCAGATCTCACCGGTTACATAACTGAGGGTCAGCTGGTCATGGACCGGGAGCTGCACCGAAAGGGAATCTATCCCCCGATAAACCCGCTTCCTTCGCTGTCCAGGCTGATGAAGGACGGCATCGGGGCCGGACACACCCGTGAGGACCACATGGACGTTTCTAACCAACTTTACGCCGCTTACGCCGAGGGGCGGGATCTCAGGGCGCTGGTGGCGGTTATCGGCGAGGAGGCTCTGACGGACCGGGACCGCGGTTACTTGACCTTTGCCGACCGTTTCGAGAGAGAGTTCCTGAACCAAGGCCGCGACGAGGATAGATCCATCGAGGTCACGCTTGATTTAGGTTGGGAACTACTGCGCACTCTTCCAGAGTCAGAACTCAAGAGGGTCGACCCCAAGTTCATAGCTAAGTATCTGAGACCGAAATAGGTGCGCTCGTGACTCAAGATCTTCATCATCAGATCAGAAGCCTTTGTCGTCATCGCGCGGTAAAAATTTGATTTTAGTTCTTAAAAATGATATCCGAGTCTTTAAAATTGGTCCACTAAATTTTCTCAACAATTTTCTCGACCTTCGGCAGTGCGCGCTTGTATCTGGCGCGGTGTTCCTTGAGGTAGCTTTTCATCAGTTCGATTGCTTTGGTTTTGCACTCACCACAGATCATCTTTCCTGATCTACAAAGCTCGTCAATTTCAAGCAGGGCCTCGTCATCGGGCATCAAGTGATAGACGTAGAGCTCATATACCCGGCATTTGGAAGGGTCTCCACCCAAGCGCCGCTGTTCGGCCGCCGTGGGGAGACCACCGGTAAAGGCATTTCTTATTTTTTTCTCGAGTTCGGCGTCGGAATCGGTGAGGAATATGGCGGTTTCAGGACGGCTGCTTGACATCTTGTCGCCGGTCAGTCCGGGTAGCAGCCGGTGGTAGGTTGAAGAGGGCAGAATGAATTTGAACTCTTTCTGGAAGCGGGCGGCCACATCCCTAGCCAAGCGGATGTGGGGGTCTTGGTCTACCCCGACCGGAATGACGGTGGGACGCGGGCCCCCGAATTCTTCCAGCTGCGGGTGCAATATGTCGGCTATGTCGATCATCGGGTAGAAAATTTGGGAGATGCTCGATTCTCCGACAAACCCGTAGATCGCTTTCATTTCGCTGAAGTTTACCTTTTTTGACAGCAGGAAGGCAAGGTGTCTCACTGCGTTGTTCGTTGACTGGAAGTACACTCGGCAATGCTCAAGGTCCAAACCAAGGGCATGGTAGTTGGCCAGATACTCCTCAACGGCGAGCTTTTTAGACTGTTCAAAGGAGATTCCTCGAGCGGAGTAGGCTTCTAGATCGGCAACGCAGAGAAAGATATCAGATTTTTGCGCCTGGTACCAGATCAGCTGGTCGATGACCAGCTTGTGGCCGAGGTGCATTTTTCCGCTGGGCATTAAACCGGTCATCACCGCAAATTTTTCTCCCTTTTCTATCGCGTTCAGAATCCTCTCAAAATCACGATGGCCGAAGATTATCTTTCTCCGCATCAGCGGGTGGGGGTTGGGTATTTTTTGGATCACATTGTCAAAGGGATATATCCCGAATTCCTCCATGACCCGGCTGTAGTTTTCAGGTATGGCCGAACCCCAAGGATCTAATTTTATGGTCATTCAGGGTCTCTCCCTAGTTACCGAATAATAGGTGATGTCCCCCTCATCGTCAACCACTGCCCAGATTATCCTCTTGCGCACGCTGTGGGCGAGCCTGACCGCTCGGGCCAGTTCGGTTGGGGTCATCTTCACACCTTCAGGGATGGCGTGCACCAGAAATTTGGAATGGGCCTCACCGGGTTTTTCCCCTCGGTCATAGACGCGAAAGTGGGCGCCGAACTTTAGTCCGGTTTTGACGATGTAACCACGGGAGCGGAGGTCAGAGTATGCCGCATACTTAAGCATCAGATCGGGGTCGGTCTCGGTGAATTTTTCCGCTAAGGCCTTGAAGCTTAATTTTTTGCCTGTACCGTTGGCCACCGTTATCTTCCCATTTTCCATCAGGTAAAGGGCTTCAACCGGTGCGAGCTGTAGTTTTCCACCGCTGAGGGGCTTGCCATAAAAACCACGTTGGTAGAGCTGGTTTGCCTGCGCCTCGTCCCAGACGATTATCTTGCCCCGATAGAGCTTGGCTTCTATGATGGCACCTTCAATCTCCATGACCTTCCCTCTCTAAAATATTCAACCACGGTTAAGAAGATTGCCTTGAGGAGCGGCTCCGATGCTGCAGTTAGGTGGGTGATTGAGCCGCGGCCGGAGATTTCTCCTCCTGTTTGAGCGACTTCCAGTAATGAAGGTTGTGGATACAGCCTGGGTCGGGAGCCTGTACGTCGCCGTAGTATCCATAGGCCCTAGCCCGGCACCCGCCACAGATATATTTGTACTCGCACTGGCTGCACCCTTCCAAGGATTCGCGGTCCCTCAGCTTCCAGAGTATCTCTGCAGAATGCCAGATCTCACGCAGGCGGTCCTTTCTAATGTTGCCGATTTTTATGGGCATGAATACACAGGGGGTGATGTCACCGTTCGGCTCGAGGCCGCAGTAGAGCCGGCCTGCTCCACACCCGCCTAGGAACTCGGCGAGGGTTTTGGTCCTGCCCTGAAGCGCTTCTATCGCCCCTTGGTTAGTAAAGTGCGTGGCCACAACTGGGGCCGACTTATCGCCGAAGGCGTATTTCCAAGAGACGGCGGAGTACTGGGGTGCGGTGGAGTAACAGATCAACCTGCAGTTGTTGCCCATCATTCGCTTGTAAAGATACTCCAGAAGTTCCTGCCTTTCCTCAGGATTCAGATCTTGATCGATGATGTCTTTCCCCCTTCCCGTCGGCACGTAGTTGAATATTATCACTCTTTTCACACCTAGTTCCTTTTCAGCAAAGTCAATCAACTTCGGGATTTCGTGGAGGTTATAGCGCGTGGCCGTTAGGGCAACGCAGGTGTCGATTCCCTCCGCAACGCAGTTCTTGATTCCCTCACAGGTGCGCCTCCAAGCGCCCGGAACACCCCGGAACTTGTCGTGGGCAGCCTCAAAGCCGTCCAATGATATTTCGACATAGCCAAAAACTTCCTTCATCCTCCTCGCAATTTCTGGAGTAATCAGCGTACCGTTAGTGGCGACGCTGGTGTAAAATCCGCGGCTTTTTGCGTATCCCGCGACTTCTAAGATGTCCTTTCTCATCAACGGTTCGCCGCCGGAGAAGGCTATGGCCACGACGCCGGCTTCTTCAAACTCGTCGATGACCTTTTTTGCCTCTTCAGTGGTCAGCTCGTCCTCCATGGCTTTGGGCCCGGCACTTTCATAGCAGTGCTCGCAGCGCAGGTTGCATAATTTAGTATAGTTCCAGACCACCAGGAAGGGGGCAACTGAGGTGAAGGGACGGCGGGTGCCGTAACGTGCAATGCCCTCGAGCACGTTTACCATGCCTCTCCTTATCAAAGGATCGGACAGATTTTTCTTCAGTTCAGCGCTGGAATAACCAAATGCGCCGGCTCCATGATCAAGCACAAATTTGACCACGATAGAAGCAAAGGCATCGCGGGCATCGCATTTGACATTTTCCCCCATATACTTGCGGATGGCGATGTCTAGCCTGTTGCCGCCGTGCTTACTTTTACCGCAGACCAGCTTCAGCATTTTTCTAGCCACGGGGTTGTCCAGCCATTTTTGTACTGAGTCAATGATGGCATCTTCAGCTCTAACAGTAGATTCAGCCTTTGTCTCCATCACCGTGGCCATAAAGTCTCCCTGTGGGGCTGTATGTTTTCTATAAATAAAACTACTCCTTTTCCCGTATTTTTTTTCAAATCGACATCTTTAAATAACAGTGTTAACACACTATTTGTCGAAGTCGGTTTCGACAGTCACGCTAATACCAGGCGGCGCTGCCGAGACGATGAAGAAAGAAATAGAATGAGGCAAGATTGCTTTTTGCCGTTGATATGTCACCTCCAACTTAGTCGGTGCGGCTAGCCGCCTGGTATTAAGGATTAATTCGCTGGTTAGAGCAGCCCAAACAACCCGATGTAGATGATGCTCAGGACAAAGATGAGCACCGGTAGTAGGTTCTGCATCCTGACCTCAAATTTCTCCGCTTGCTCGGCTTTTCCGGCTTCAACCAACCTCATCCCTTGGACAGAAACTAAAAGGTTGTAAAGGAAAACGGTGTAGACCACCAACATTATCCGGTCAAACAGGGTTAGATATCCAAGGGCAGGTAGTCCACTAAGGGCGGCAATGTGATAGGCTACCGCGGACATCAACGTTGAGACGCAGATCCCGACCCTCTGGCCAAAGTTCTTAATTGAGATGGCGAAGGTGAGCAGGGAAATTAAAGTTATGATAATGATGGGCAGGAAGTTCTTGAGGATGGCCGAAAGTTTGGATCGATAGACGGTCAGACCAAAGTTGAGCTGGGAGTAAGTTTCACCTGGATAAGCATGTTCCGTCACGAATATGCGAAAGTCCTTCACGTCCCAACCGGCAACCTCTAAACTGGGATCAATTCCGCTTTCCTCAACATCCGGTTCAAAGACCAGTTCAGAGATGTTGTGGTTCTTGTCCTCCAGCGAAATTGAGAGGAAATGCTCGTCTAACGGGAAATCCTTGAAGTCAAATGGCTGGACGTATGCTCCTCTTACCCGGTATTCAAGATAGTTTTCATTTTCCCTCTCTTCTTCAGTGACAAGGTCCATTCTAGGCGTGCCTCGCAGAAACTCAATGTCGGGTCTGATGTCACGATACTTGAACCAAAGATAGAAATCGACGGTAAAGGTCTGCGTTGGTGTGTCGACCTTCTCGATGGAGTTTATCCAAACCCCGACCTTGACCACGCTTGGCTCCGCCTCGTTGCCCTTCGCGCTGCCAGCAGGTATGAAGTAAATGCTGAGCAGGACCACTATTACTAGTGAGGCTAACAGCAACTTTGTCCTCACAGAACTCACCAGAAGTTTTTACTGGGGGTCGAGGTTTTTAAATTTGTCGGATTTTCGAGAAATCATTTTTTAGGGTTCAGTCGATTAGTCTTTAAAAATGCCGAGGCGATTTTTCTGAGATACAAGTGGACAGTTCTCACCGTGACTACAATCGGAATGCTGATGTTCGGCATTAATTCTAGGATAGTCATCGTCGGTTTGCCTCAGGTGGCAGCCGCTTTAAAAGCCGATGCTGAGCAGGCCGTCTGGTTCACCCAGGCCTATATGTTTGCCAGCACGGTCGCGCTGTTGCTGGTTGGCAGAGCTTCGGACATTTTTGGCAGGGTAAAAATTTACGTGGTAGGTTTTGCGTTTTTCACCTTAGGTGCGGCACTTTCCGGAATATCATCAGACCCAATACAGGTCATAATTTTCCGAGGTCTGCAGGGCTTCGGCGGTGGCATCATCTCCACGATCGGTGTGACCATGATTGTGGACGCCACGCCACCCGGTGAACTCGGATTTTTTCTCGGCCTGAATCAGAGCGCTTTTAGGCTGGGTGCCATGCTCGGCCTGACTTCGAGCGGAGTTTTGCTCGCCCTCTGGGACTGGAGAGCCCTTTTCTTAATTAACGTGCCGATAGGGATTTTCGGAACGCTGTGGGCCGGCAGAAGGCTGAGGGAGGTGGCTAAGGTGGAAAAATCGAGCCCGATAGATTGGATTGGTTTTATAACCATATCCACGGCAATAGCGTCGCTTCTTTTTGCCCTTACCTTTGCCGCTTACGGGATGGCACACCAGACTGTCGTTTGGCTTTTCACTGCCATTTTCCTCGTAGCTTTTGCGGTCTTTTTAGTTCATGAGAGCCGGGCCGAGTATCCATTGTTTGATTTGGCCCTGCTCAGAATACGGGAGTTCTTAGGGGGTAACATTGCACAGCTTTTGAATGCGGCGGCTTGGGGTGCCGTTCTTTTACTGCTTAGCCTTTATCTGCAGATCGTTTTGGGTCTAGACCCATTTCAGGCGGGAGTGAGGTTGATTCCGTTTGAGATAACCTATTTTGTGGTCGGGGTGATCAGCGGAAAGCTCTCGGACAGGTTCGGCTGTTTGCCCTTCACGACGTCCGGGTTGGCGGTGATAAGCTTGTCCTTGTTCCTTTTTTCCACTATCGATGCCCAAACGCCCTACTACTTAGTATTGGGTTATATGCTACTCTTCGGCACGGGTATGGGCATCTTCGCCTCCCCAAATGTAAGCTCGATAATGGGCTGTGTTCCTCCCGAGAGAAAGGGTGTTGCCTCCGCATTCAGAAACACGATGTTCAATGTGGGCTACGTGACAAGCCTGAGCCTAGCAGTGCTTTTAATGAGTTTTACCGTCCCATACGTGAAGCTGACGGAAATAATTGCCTCTCTTGATCCAGTACTCATCGAAGCGACGGACAAGTCGCTTTTCGTAGAAGCGATGCAGAGGACGTACCTGTGGCTCGCCCTTTTGAACAGCGTTGCCATCTTACCATCCGTTCTTCGTGGTAAAAGGATTGAAGAAAAACGAGCTTAAATCGCGCCAAATGTTTTCATTTTTGGTAGTGGATTTCTGACTTTCCAACAAAAAAATTGTCGGGGGCGATTTAGGCATGGTGAGAGGAAATGCCCTTGGTAGAAATAAGCCTGACCGAAGGAGCGTTAACTCAGGAGCAAAAAGTCAGAATGGCCAACCAGATATGTGGACTGTTGATGAGGGAGATACCGAACCTGCCCAAAGAATCTATCTCAGTAATTTTCTACGATAATCCTACCGAGAACTGGATTGTCGGTGGGTTGACTATCAAAGATATTGTTTAGAGAAGAAGAAAGTAGAAAACCGAACCGTTTTTCGTGGCGGGAAAGCGGCTAAAACGCGTAGGAGTGCGAACCTCGAGCTTAAAATTTGAGTGATTCTCTCGGCAATAGCTTTTAGCTAGGATTAGGTTTTCCAAGAGTGGGGGTAGTTACAATTTTAGGTTGAATTGTTCAGACTAAGCACCAAAAATGCAAGTGCCCTGTAACTGTTTATCTTTGTGGTGGGGTCGCCGAGATTTGAACTCGGGTCACGAGCTTTCCCGCGCCTGAGGCGACCCAAAGCTCGCAGGATGGACCAAGCTACCCCACGACCCCGCTTCTTATTCGAAAGTTTATTTTAAGAGGTTGTCCCCATGAGCTTTCTTAACTTCAGCTAGTCCGCCTTTTTCCCCCAAGGTTTCAAAGCCATGTTCCTGGTACCACTTGACTCGGTCCTTAAAGACGCTGGCCAGAATATCCCGCCCGCTGAAGTCGTCCAACACCCGCTTGAGCAATGAGGTTCCGATTCCTTTTCCCCGGTAGGAGCTGCCCACGTTTATTTCCTTGAGATAAACATAACCCCTTTTTTCCACTACTACTGCAAAGGCCACGACCGAGCAGCCATAGTCGTCCCAGCACTCGTATCGGTGCACGCCTTTTTCCATCGTGTGTTCAATTTGCATGAGAGTCAACGCAATTAGGCGGCAATATATAAAAAGTTGTCCGTGGTTCAGAAAGTCGGAGTTTTGGTTACGGTTTTGCCCGCGCCCAGAGCTAGGCCCGTCCGCGCTTCCCCCCCGCGAGATTTTACCCTCCCGCTTGAGGATTGGGACGTGATGGGCTTGGATCGTGGTCCTAGCCTTGCCGAGTGCGGCGGCTGGTTCGCCGTAGGTCTTGATTCCGGTGGCGAGCTGTTTTAGTATCAATTTTCTGGCCTAGTCACCATCCAGAACTTTTCTCTTGTAGGATGCAAAACCGTTCTCGAATTTCTCCCGCTTCTCCGGGTGTAGAGCATGGATGTTGAAGATGTAAAACTGTCTAAAATTTGGCAAACCGTAAACCTGCAGGTTCATCCCTTTGATCGAATAGCTGTTCGCTTCAACTCCGACCAAGCTAAGGCATTGTTTTAGAAACTGGATGAATTCTTCGTCTTTTGAAGAAAAATTTATGTGATAAATAATACCAGACTTTTTCAGAATAACTGAACCTTCAGCTGCGAAACACCACGCAAAAAAGCAACGCTGGAGGCTTGATTTTGCAAAATAAATTTTTTAGATCTGGAATATAATTCACCCATAAGCCTTGTCAAAATAACCGAATTAAAGTAGACTTACTTGAGCATGTACTCTCTTAATTCTAGGATCCACACAAACCTTTGTAAAATTTTGACTTGGAATTGATAGCTAATTTGCCCATTTTTCTTTTGTTTAATTTATACAATATAATGCCGGAGCGTTAATAGTGGCTTAATTATTTCCTGTCCAGTCCGAGTTTATATTCAAAAAAATTTTTAAGAAATGATGAAGCAGCGAAGGCTCTGAGTTGCCAAAGTATAAACCCTTATTTTTCCGCCCCCACTTGCCAAGGACCCATCCCTAAAAATAAGTCGTCTAGTTCAATAAACCGCCTAACTTTAATTTCTTTTGAACGGTGTCCACAATGTTCACCTAAAGGCAAGGTACGAATCCAAATTCTATCCTTTCTAATTCTTATGACGGTCTTTCTACCAAGGCTGTTCAAGTTCTTAGCAATCTCCTCTAAATCTACAAATGCGCTTTTATCCATATTCTCATTACGGTTTTAGTCGAAGATTTTTTTAATGAGAAATTTTCACAGCTCCACGTCTAGCCCTAACTTCTCACAGAGCTCCTTGTAGCGATTTCTTACGGTGACCTCTGTAACCCTCGCCACATCCGCCACATCCCGCTGCGTCCTCCGCTCCCCCATCAGCACGCTCGCGATGTAGATGGCCGCCGCCGCAACCCCCGTCGGACCACGGCCGGAGGTCAAGCCCTTCTTTTGCGCCTCCTTTAACAGCTCTATCGCCTTTGACTGCACCGCACCGCTCAGGCCTAGGTCAGAGCCGAACCGCGGTATGTAATCGATCGGGCTGGTGGGCCGCAGATGGATGAGGAGCTCACGGGCGATGAAACGGTAGCTTCTCCCGATCTCCTTCTTGCTGACGCGTGAGACCTCAGCTATCTCGTCCAGCGTCCGTGGCACCTTGCTCTCCCTGCAGGCCGCATACAGCGCCGCCGCGGCAACGCCCTCGATGGAGCGTCCGCGGATCAGCCTCTCCTCTACGGCTTTCCTATAGATGAGGGCGGCTGCCTCCCTCACGTTTCTGGGCAGGTTGAGGTGGGAGGCCATGCGGTCGATTTCTGAAAGGGCAAAGGCCAGGTTTCTCTCCGTGGCGTCAGAAACCCTTATTCTTCGCTGCCACTTCCTCAGACGGTAGATTTGGGCCCGGCGCTTCGGCGTCAGGTCCTTTCCGTGGGAGTCGCGGTCCCTCCAGTCAATCATCGTCGACAGGCCTTTATCGTGTATGGTTAAAGTCATCGGAGCTCCAACCCTCCCACGGCGCTCCCGCTGTTCCTGGTCGAAGGCGCGCCACTCCGGACCCATATCCATGATCTTGGCGTGAATGACATAGCCGCAGCTAGCGCAGACCAGCTCCGCCCGCTCGTAGTCCCGCACCAGCTTAGTGCTTCCGCATTCGGGACATTTTTTCTGGCTTTCCACCTTTTCCATGCGGTTCCCCCAAATATACTTCCACACCGATCAGCTTGTTGAGCTCGGATTTTACCTCCGAGGCGGGTTTTATCAGGAAGTAAGGCGCCTTCACCGGTCCGAAGATGTCAATCACGTTGCCTATCCTTCTCTTTGAGGAGTCGAGGACGCTCTGACCCATTTTGGGAGCTTGGTCTCCACGGGCCACTAACCCTCTAGGTCGGAGGTGCAGTATCTTGGCAGTCAGGACCAAAATTATCCCTCAAAAACCTTTTAAGTAGTCAAATTATCCCATATATAAACCTTTCGTAATGCTTATATTGGAGTTTTAGTTCAGCCCACGTAGCTGGGTCTTTCCCGGTCCTCCTTCTGAGGTGGCTGCAGGCTGGGCATGGGTATCGGCGGGGGTATATTCAGGGATCTTGAGACCACGGTGGCCTCGACCAGCGAGGTGTTGGTTATCGCCTGCAACAGGAGCTGCGGCGGCGGCAATTGTTTCTTATAATCCCCATAAATTTTTTCGATTTCGGCGAGATCGGCCAAAATGAACGCCTGCCCCTTGATGGTTATCTGTGCCAGCGGCGGGTTATAGACAATGGTAACCACAAACGGCGCCGTCAACTTATCCTCCTTTTTCTCGAGCCCGATGATGTTCACGTTCGTTGAGATGTGGACACCGGCGGGAGCTGCCCTTTCCTGCTCCCAGAACCTCTCTGCTGAAATGTAATTGATGTTGATTCTGACCTGCAAGGGCTTTCACCGGTTTAGATTCACCTTTTTACTATAAATCACCGCCGTTTTTCGGCGGCCAGTTCCCGGATCAACGGCTTTGCCAAATGCCTGCGGGCGCGGGGAGGTACCTCAAACCTGCCAACGCTGATGTCTCTTTCCACCTTTACCATCCTGACCGCGCTTGCTGGAGCTCTTGTCTTGCACAATTTGCAGGAATACCCCTTGTTTTTACCCTCCGACTTCATCCTCTTGCCGCAGCGGGGGCAGGTGGGATTTTCTCTCCGGAAAATCGGCGCCAGGTCCATCACTTCAAACTTCTCCAGGTTTACCGTCAGGGGCAGCTCCGGCTTTTCCTTTATCCCCCCAAAGACCCGCAACCTGTCTCCGACGATTAATTTCCTTACCTGGTCACGAAACTGCCGCGTCGGTTCGTAGGCCGCGCAGTCTATTTCACCGGTCTCGTCCTTCAGCCTGAAGATCACATGCCCACCGGGTATGGTCCGGGGTGGTTGGCACACCACCCCCTCAACGATCACGGACCAGTTCGGCCTGGCCTCGGCTATCTTTACCTTTCTCAGATGTGCGTCGGTGCCCTGGTTGGTTTTGTAGACGATTGTCTGTTCAATCGGTTCCAGCGATCTCACGATTACGCTGGCCTTCTTTACCGCTTGGGGCGTTTCACCCCGGATTCCGTAGAGTATCGGGCAGGGCGTGTGCGGGGTTATTCTGATTTCACCGGTGCTCGGGTCGAGGTTGTCAAAGGTTCTCGGGTATGTTTTTCGATCCATTTCCTCAACCGAGGCGGGGTCTATTTTTCTCGGTTTCCCCCGGTTTTCGGGCGTTCGGTAGGTGATTAGTTCAAATGTCCAGTCATCCTCAAGCGTGTTTCCGATGGCAGCCAGCGCGCCAACGATGCCGCGGCCGAGCTTGAACTTGTGTATTTCGGCCCCGACCATTCTGGCGAGTTCTTCGGCCTCCCCAATGGTGACAACGTCTTGGACAACTTTTTTGGAGAAGGCCTTCATTTCCTCCGTGATTTTATTTCCCTGATAAAAGACAACGCCGGGATTGGTTGTTTCCACATGCAGTTCGGCCAGATCAGCCACCGTTTTGAGGACGATTTCTTTGACGAGCGGAATTTGGTCCCTTTTTACCGACAAGGTGAAGGCGATGGCGCAGTTACCCCGTGTTTTCATTTTCCAGTTAGGATTGAGGCGGATCAGCTTTGGGTAGCCCTTTAACTTGAAACCCTGCTGTTCCAGACGCCTGATGGCGACTGCCCCCACATAGGTCGTGCACATCCCTCTCTTGGAGTCGGTGTCGTCAATGCCGATGTGAAGTAGCACCATCTTCCCCACCATAATTACTTTTCGTTCAAAATAGGCATGTTTTCCGCAGAATTGGATCTGGAAGGGCTCGGCGTTTTCTGAACATAAAACCTTATTGCCGATATTGATAAGGGAATTTGATAGCATGTCGGTCAATCCATGGGGACGGTTTAAAAACGATGTCGTCCGGAGCATAGAAGGGGCGCTCTCCAGGCTGGGTTGGCAGGTGACGGCTACGCCGGCTAACACGCTTGAGGAGCCGCCTGACCAGAAACTTGGCGATCTCGCGACCAGGATCTGCTTTGACTTGGCAAAATTACAACGCCAACCTCCCGGAGTTCTGGCGACGGAGCTGGGTAAGGAAATAAAGCCCGAGGGGTTGGTCGAGAGGGTCGAGGTTGCGGGAAATTATGTTAATTTTTTTGTCGATATTTCCAAACTGGCCGAGTTCACCTTGCGGAGCATTGAGGAGCACGACCGCAGTTATGGCTGCTCAGATGTGGGCCAGGGAAAAAAGGTGCTGATAGAACATACCAGCGTTAACCCGACCAAGCCGCTCCACATCGGTCACGGCAGAAATGCCGTTGTTGGAGACACCTTGGCGAGAATTCTGCGGGCCCTGGGATATCGGGTCGAAGTCCAGAACTATATAGATGATATGGGCAGGCAGGTCGCCGAAACGCTTTTGGCTAATCGTCTTATCAAGAAGAAGCCCAAGGCAAAGTTTGACCACGTGTTGGGGCTGATTTACTCTGACATGCACGCGCGGATTGAGCGGGAGCCGGGACTTGAGGAGGAAGTGCGTCAAATACTGGCCCGCCTTGAGCAGGGTACCGGCGCTGATCCCAATCAGGCGAGACGGCTTTCCGAGAGGTGCGTGAAGGCCAACTTAGAGACGACCGACCGTCTGGGGATAAGCTACGACGTGCTGGTCTGGGAGAGCGACTTAGTTCGGTCCGGGATTTTGACCGAGACCCTGCAGAGGTTGAAGAGCACCAAGTATCTGGTCGAGGGAACCGGGGAATATGCGGGAGCCCTTGTGCTGAAGCTTTCAGATTTCGGTCTGGAGGACAAGGTGCTGGTTCGGTCGGATGGCACTACGGTTTACACCATGAGAGACATAGCCTACCAGCTCTGGAAGTTCGGGAAGACGGAGGCAAAGCTGAAGTTTAGGTTGCACTCTAGGCGCCCTGACGGAACCAAGACGTACACAACGTCACCTAAGGGGAGGACCAACTCCAGGTTTGGCCGGGCTGATATGGTCATCAATGTTGTCGGTGCCGAACAGAGGTTTCCCCAGCAGGTTGTCTTCAATTCCCTCAGGGCGCTGGGTTTTGAAAAGGAATATGAGAATTCATACCACTTGGCTTACGAGCACGTGTGGCTACCGAGTGGCAGGTTCTCAGGCAGAAAGGGCACTTGGATTGGGTATACTGTCGACGATGTGGTTGAGGAAGCGGTGGCAAGGGCTCGGGCGGTGGTTCAGGAGCATGCTCCCCAGGCCAGTGAGAGCTTCAAGCGCCGGGCGGCCGAGTTCGTGGGTGTGGGTGCGGTGAGGTATTCCTTGATTAGCACCTCCCCGGAAAAGCGCATAACTTTCAAGTGGGAGGATGCCCTCAACTTCGAGAGGAACAGCGGGCCCGCGGTGCAATACTCCCACGCCAGGGCCTGTAGCATCCTCCGCAAGGCCAAGAAACTTGCCGTTAGGCCTATTTCCGGCGTTTTCCAGTTACCGCAGGAGCAGCGGTTGGTCAGACTTTTGGCTAAGTTCCCCGAGGTGGTAATGGAGGCCGGTTTGAGACGGCAGCCCCATCTTCCTGCCATCTACGCGGCGGAACTGGCGCTGGCATTCAATGCTTTTTATGAGGTGGCACCGGTGATCGATGCTGAGACCTCAGAGCTGAGGGACGCTCGTCTGCGTCTGGTCAACGGAGTCCGGGTGGTTCTCAGGAATGCCCTGGAGCTGATGGGAATAAAGGCGCCGGAAAGGATGTGAAGGTTACTCAGACTTCATCAGTTCCTTAAGGTCTCCAGTTTTCAGACGCTGGTACCATTCTTTGGCGATGGGTTCCTTTTCATGGAGTTCCTTGCGCTTGGCCTCTAGAAGCTCAGGTTCCAGCCCCAACAGTTCCGAGGCCGCGAGCAGTCGGTGTTTTCTTCTCTCGGCCTCCTTGAAGGCGGAGTCTAGAAAATCTCGATAATCAAGCGACCTCAACAGATGGTGATCGATAACGTTGAGCGGAACTTTGCTCACCAGCTTTTCCATGTTGTTTTTCGCCGCCCTAAGGCTGGTCTCGTCGATTTTGTATCCGGCGAGGTAAATTGGCGGACCGCCGATGATTACGGCATCCGGTCTTTCAGCTAGGATCATCTGCAGCGTTGTCTCTTCCACGGGTCCCTGCACGTCGGAGGCGTGGACGAGCGTGCAGCCGGACGTTTTCACCGTCAGCATTAGCAGATAACCCAGCTCGGTCCCGGCCGAGCCGTGAGCAACCGGTCGGGAGAATTTCAGCGTGGTCTGGCCGTAGCTGAAACTATTTCCGTCAGCAATTTTTATCCCCCTGGCGATGTTTGCGTTCAGCTTCTGAAAAATATAACCGCGCTTTCTCTGGCTGGCATTGATGTTGGCGTTAATATCCTTGGCCAGTATCAATTTGCCGCGGTAGAGGTCCGCCGCGATTTCAGGAGAACTCCAGATCCACACCCAGTCCTCAAAGTTGGGGACGTAATGGTCAAAGTGGTAGTGGCTTATGGTAAGCAGGTCGGCCCTCCGCGCCGCCTCCATGATGGCGCGGCGAGACCTGGCCAGCGCAATATATTCTCGTTCGTGCGGGCTCAGGTGAAATCGGGGACCAAGCGCCGAACCGGGATCGATGACCATCCTCACATCGTCGGTTTCAACGTAGGTCGCCATGCCCCTCACGCCGAGGCTCTCAAACGCCAGCGGGAGCGCGCGGATTTCACCGTTGCCTATGGCCACTGGATCCCTTATTTGACCACCCCGGAACGGATTCAATTCCAATTTTACCCGATAACGGTTAATCTCTATTGGCGCGTGAAAATTTAACACTTAAATTATTGGGAGCCAAAGGGATTACTATGCCCACGCGATTGAGATATCTCCGCCGGCCAAAGCTGAAGCAGCCGGTGCTGGTGGCAGGTCTTCCCGGCATAGCCAATGTGGGTAAGCTGGCATTGGAGTACCTGGTGCAAAAATTGGCGGCGAAAAAGTTTCTGGAGCTCTACTCGGAATATTTCCCCGAATGGGTAATCCAAGAGGAAGGACAGATTAATCCCTTAAAGGTTGATTTTTACCACTGCCGTCCGGAGGAAATGAAGCAGGATATGGTGCTGGTGACCGCTGATGCTCAGGCGGCGACTCCCCTGGGGCAATATGCGCTCACGGGGGATCTGCTGGACGTCGCCACCCGCCTTGGAGTTAAACTGGTCGGGACAATGGCCGCCTATGTGGTTTCTCCCGAGGAAAGGCGCAGCTATGGTGTGGTCGGAGCTGCCTCGGAAGCTTCGCTAGCTAAGATGCTGGGCGAACGGGGCGTCAGGTTGTTGAACAGCGGCGTGATCGTGGGCATGAATGGGATGCTCCCGGTAATGGCGTCTCGGCGGGGTATGATGGGATTTTGCCTGCTCGGCGTCACCGAGGGCGGGGTGCTGGACGCGGGTGCGGCGGCCGCGGTTTTGAAGTCCTTGGCTGCGGTGCTGAACTTCAAGCTTGAGCTAAAGGATTTGGAGCAGCAGGCGAAGAGGCTGGCCAAACTGGCACCGCCGGAGCCCATCCCGGAGATAAGCGGTTTCACTGAAGAGGAGCCCAGCTACATTCGCTGATCAAATCGCGGTAAAACTTCTTACCCTCTCAGCATCAAGCTCCTTGATGATTTCAATGGTCAATTTAACAGCGTTCTCCACGTCCTCCAGACAGAGATAGCCCACGTGGGTGTGAATGTGCCTGGTGGGGACGCTGATGACGGCGGTGGGGCAGCCGGCTCTGTCCAAGTGGATGCTGCCCGCGTCGGTGCCGCCACCCGTTGACTGTGAGAGCTGGAGCGGTATCTTTTTCCTTTCCGCGAGTTCAATGATGAAGTCCTTCAACGGTTGGTTGGGAATCATTGATCTGTCGTAGGTCAGCAGGGAGGGACCCTTTCCCAGCTTCGTTGGGGCCTGATGGGGCTGGATTCCAGGCACATCACCAGCGATGTCTACCTCAAGCACGATTCCAACGTCAGGATCGACCACGTGGGCGGAAGTTTTGGCCCCCCTCAGGCCAACCTCCTCCTGCACGGTTGCGGCCGCGTAGATGGTGTTGGGGTGCTTGATCGCCTGTTCCTTTATCCTCCTTAAGGCCTCGGCCATTACGAAGACGCCGATTCTGTCATCGAAACCCTTGCCCGCGGCAAATTTTCCCCCTTTGAATAGCGAAAAGGGAGACCAGGGCGTAACTGGGTCGCCTATCCTTACCCCCATTTTAACTGCTTCGTCCATGGAGCAGGCCCCGATGTCGATGTACATGTCCTCCTTCTTCACGACCGTTTTCCTTTCCTCCTCGGTCAGAACGTGCGGTGGCTTTGAGGAAATGACTCCTAGCAGATCGCCCTTTTTAGTCCTGACGATGACCCTCTGAGAGAGAAGCACTTGGTCCCACCAGCCTCCCAGCGGGCCGAACTTCAGAAAACCAGTTTTTTCATCTATCCCGGTGATGACAAAGCCGACCTCATCGAGATGCCCTGCCATCAGAATCCGCGGACGCTGTGCCTTTCCCTTTGCCACGAAGATAATCGATCCCAATTTATCCGAGATGATCTCGTTTGAATAGGGTCGCAGATATTCCTTAACCATTTTCGCCGGTTCTGCCTCAAATCCGGACGGACCGAAGGATTCCATCAAATCCTTCATAAATTGCATCGCTTTTTTATCGAACATATCGACCACGTTTACAATTCAAGATTGGCTCATAAAAGCCTGTTCTTCAGAGAACTGAATTTTGAGATATAGTTAAATAGAAGTCTTTTGATATGTAAAAAGCGGTTGTGTTATGAACGCGGGGCATGACGGTAAAGTGGTCAAGACGATTTGTAGAATCTGTTCTGGAGAATGCGGTTTGGACGTTTACACAGAAGGAGGGAAAATTGCCAAAGTGGAGGGGATGAAAGAGCATCCAGTCAATCGGGGTGAAATCTGTCCCAAGGCTGAAGCCGCGATTGATTACGTTTACGCTCCCGATCGTCTCAAGTATCCGATGAAAAGAGAAGGTGATTCTTGGAAGAGGATTTCGTGGGACGAAGCTTTGGACATCATTGTGGGGGAACTTGCCCGGATTAAGAAGGATTATGGAAGCCGGGCCTTGTCCGTCTATCTGGGACAGGGCATCGATTACTATGAGAATAAATGGTATGCGCGCAGGTTCTGCGATGTTTACGGTACTCCGCATTATTATTCGGTCGACAGCATGTGCTACAGGGCTAGAGTGATAGCCCACAGGCTGACCTATGGCACGATGTCCGTTCCTGACCACGAGAACTCCAAATGCATCATAATGTGGGGGCGCAACGAGTACAACGCTTTCTTGCCGCGGGCAAAGAAATTGCTCAAGGCCATGGAGAACGGAGCCAAGCTAATCGTCGTTGATCCGGTTCGAACCTTTTTTGCAAAAAAGGCGGATATACACCTCAGACCTAGGCCCGGGACCGATTGCGCCTTGGCCCTAGCCATGTTGAACGTCATAATCTCCGAGGAACTTTACGATAAGGAGTTTGTAGAAAAGTGGACGGTCGGCTTTGAGAAATTGGCCGAGCACGTGAAAAAATACACTCCGGAGAAGGCTGAGGGGATAACTTGGGTCGATGCTGAGGATATAGTCAAGGCGGCCCGATTATATGCCTCGACCAAGCCGGCGTGCATAAATCAGGGCAACTCCTTAGATCTTCAGGCGAACGGTGTTCAAAATTCTCGCGCCCTTGCCATAATGATGGCGATCACCGGCAACCTCGACGTGCCCGGCGGAAATACTTATTCACCCAGGCTAAGGTTGACCAATTTGGGATTCCCGAAAATGCAAACTGAAAAGCCGTTTGGCGCCGAGGTGCACCCCATACAGTACGAGCACACCAGAGAAGGACAGGTCATGGTTTTGATAAATAAACTGCTGAGTGGAGATCCTCATCAGATAAGGGCCATGATCGTCTCCGGAGGCAATCCGGCAGTCCAGTGGCCTAACTACAATAAGGTCAAAGCGGCGCTAGAAAAACTTGATTTTCTCGTTGTCATGGACGTCTTCATGACCGCCACGGCCGAGCTTGCCGACCTCGTTCTTCCCGCGGCCACATTCTTGGAAAAGACTGAATTGCTCGACTTCGGTGCGGTGATGGGAATTCCCTATGTCATGCTTAGAAAAAAAGTGGTGGAACCGCAGGGCGAGGCCTGGCCGGACTGGAAGTTCTGGTTTGAGCTGGGCAAGAGAATGGGCTATGGTGAGTCCTTCCCGTGGAACGATGTTAGGGAATCTATCGATGTACTGTTGAAGCCGACCGGTTATTCGCTCAAGGCGCTTGAGGAGATACCTGGGGGTTTTTACTATGATTGCCAGAGGTACCGGAAGTACATAGACGAAGGATTTGCGACGCCGAGCAAGAAGGTCGAGCTGTACTCGGAGACACTTCGGAAATATGGGTATGATCCTCTACCCACCTATGTCGAGCCCAAGGAGAGCCCGGTGAGTGATCCGGAGCTGACCAAGAAATATCCGCTAATTTTAACCACAGGATCCAGAATTTTGGAGTATACCCATTCACAGCTGCGAAACATACCTCGGCTGCGGGAGAAGGTTCCGGACCCGTTGGCCGAAATCCACCCTGAGACTGCGAAGAGATACGGCATCGCCGATGGTGACATGATATTGGTTAAGACCAAGCGAGGAAGCCTCAAGATAAAGGCAAGGGTCACGGAGGACATGCACCCCAAGGTGGTCCACGTCCAGCACGGGTGGAAAGAGGCCAACGCCAACATTTTAACTAACGAAGAAGATCGGGACCCGATATCTGGATTCCCAGCGGTGAAGTCCCTGCTGTGCTCTATTGAGCGTTTAAGAGTACTGTCACAAAATTGAATGTCACAACTGTCACACAATAGATTATCTCATTTGTCACATAAATACTATTCCCTTTTTATAGTCAGGATTCTAAGAAAATGTGATGGATACCCTGTACGCAAGGAAGCTCAGCCGGAGCGAGAAGGACTTCCTTCTCAGGCAACTGGATGAGAAAAGTCGCATAGCGTACAGGGCCAGGGTGATCCTCCTCTCACGACAGGGTTATACGCCAGCGGAGATAGGGATCCGCCTTAACATGCATGTGAAGACAATCAGGAGCTGGATAAGGAGATTCAATACCTTGGGCATTCGCGGTATACTCGAGAGGCCTAAGAGCGGAAGGAGACCGAAGTTCAACGAAGGGCTTGAAAAGGAGATAGTGAGGATCGCCTGCAGGAGACCCGAAAGCTTGGGTTTACCCTTCATGAATTGGAGCCTGAGGAAGCTCAGGTCGTACCTCCGAAGCAAAAGGATCGCCGATGTGAGTGTGGAAGAATTGAGGAGGATACTCCTAAGCCACGGCGTGGCATTCAGAAAGTCCCGGAAGAAGCTCATCTCTGAAGACCCCGATTAAGAGGCTAAAAAGGCCAGGATCCGCGAGCTTCTGGAGAGGCCGAATTGCATCGTGTTTTTCGAGGACGAAAAGGGACCTATGGTCGTGAAGCGCTACGGCGGGAGCATGTGGACGCGGAAGAAGATGATCATCATCAGGGCCAATCAGAGGATAAGGGTTCGGAAGAAGCTGCATCTGTTTGCTGCGTACAGTCCGCATACGGACCGGATATTTTACAGGTTTTACTTCGAAGCGAAGAGTTTGCAGTTCAGAGATTTCCTTTCTTGGCTAGAAAGGAAGTTTGAGGATGATAAGCTATACGTCGTGTTGGACAACACCAAAACGCACAAAGCAAAAATCGTCAAGGAATACTTGAGCGAAAATGGCGGTGCTGTCGAGCTGGTTTTCCTGCCGAAAGGGGCACCGGAGTTGAACGAGATCGAAAACAAGTTTTCCCTGCTGCAGAAAGAAGTCTTGAACAACAGCAATTTCCGATCGATGAAACAACTGAAGATGACCGTGGTGAAATGGATCTCGGCCTACAATCGGAATGGGGAAAGAACTTATGTGACAATGGGACATTAAATTATGTGACAGAACTTTTAAGCTAACAAAGTTTTGGCGCGTTGGAGTGTTGTAAAACAATACCGTTGGTCGGACAAAAATTCTCTGTAGATTAAACACCCCTCTGCGTAGAGTATCAAAATATGCATTGTTGCACAAATCAAAACGCGAAATCTCCTGCGCAAGCTCCGGTTTGGCTCGTCGAACCAATTCTTGAAAGGATCTCATCGACCGACGCCCAAGTTCATCAACAGGTTGTAGCAGAACGCCTTCAGCAACATTTCCTTGGCCATGCTTTCGAACTTTTGCGCCATGACGGGCTGTTCGTTGTAAGTTTTCCAATCCCTCTTAACCTTCGGCATCCCAACACCTCGGTGGTTTTTCACCACCACCTCATCGGTCCAGCCCCCAGCCGCCAAAACACCGGTCTCAGGACAATTTTAAAAATTTAATGCAACAATGCATCAAAATAGCAAACCATTAATAAAAAAGGATAAAAGAGGCTATCGATGTCTGAACTTTCAGAGAAAATAAAGGAAGCCATGTTGACGTTTGACCAGGAGAAGATAGTTGAAACCATTAGGAAATGCCTGAGCGATGGTGCCAATCCTCTGGATCTCATCAACGCAATTACGGTCAGTTTTGAGGAGATTGGTGACATGTTTGAGAAGGGTGAAATTTTCATCCCCCACCTGATGATCATTAGCGAAGCCGCAAAGAATGCCATTGCCGAGCACATAGAGCCGTTGCTCAAGGGCAATGCCGAGAGAAAAACCATTGGACGGGTTGTTATCGGTACCGTGGCCGGGGATATCCATGACATCGGCAAGAGTATAGTCGCGTCAATGCTTTTCTCCGCCGGGTTTGAGGTGTTGGACTTAGGAAAAGACGTTCCGGTCGAGGATTTCATAAAAACGGTTAAGGAGCAGAACCCAGATATTGTCGGCATGTCCGCCATGATCACTACCACTCGCCCCATGCAGGAAAAGGTGATCGAGGCCCTTAGAAGTCATGGTCTGCGGGAAAAAGTTAAAGTTGTGGTTGGTGGGGCGCCGGTTTCAGCGGAATGGGCGGAGAAGATAGGCGCGGATGGATACGCTGAAAACGCGATTGAAGCGGTCAAACTGGCCAAGAAACTCATGGAGGGTCGGAGTTGAATTTTAGGGGAGGGCAATTGCAGTTACTTTCCGGAGACGAACTTTACGAAATTCATATGGCTACCACAGAAATCCTCGAACAGGTTGGCGTGAAGTTCCTTTCCGAGAAAGCGTTGAAAATACTGGAAGATGCAGGGGCCTTTGTTGATTTCAAGAGGGGAATTGCCAGAATCCCTGAGCACCTAGTCACGGAAGCGGTAAAAGGAGCGCCGAGCTGCTGTACGGTTTACGGAAGAAACTTTGACCGTAAAATGAGGCTTGGGGGCAACCGGATTTATTTCTCGATGGGGGGATGGTTCCCCTATGTTCTGGATATTGATTCGGGGAAACGCCGCGAGGGCACCTTGGCTGATGTGGAGCTGTTTTTCAGGCTCGGGGATTCCTTGGAAAACATACATCTTTTGGATTGGGCAGTCTGGCCAAAGGATATTCCAGAGCCCTTGGTCCACGTATACGGGTTATTAGCAGGATTTAGGAACACGACCAAGCCTCTGGACGGTTACATCTACGGTGAGATCCCCTCAGAAGATAACCTGAGGATGGCTTCGATTGTTGCCGGAGGTGTTGAGGAGCTCAAAAAAAGGCCATTGCTTCTGAGCATAGAAAATCCCACGAGCCCGTTGCAGCACTCCAAGGAGATGGTGGAAGGGCTTATGGTATATGCGAAGTACCGGCAGCCGCTTGTTATTGCGCCGGAGGCCCAATCGGGTGCGACGGCGCCCGCGACGCTGGCGGGGCTCTTGGTGCAACAAAATGCCGAGATCCTTAGCGGGATAGTTTTGGCCGAGCTTGTCAGCCCCGGCACTCCGGTGCTTTATGGAACCGTTTCAACAATTGCAGACATGAAAAGCGGCAACATTGCCTTAGGGGCCGTTGAAGCAGGACTTATTAATGCGGCCACGGCCCAACTGGCTCAGTACTATGGCCTTCCCAGCCGGGGAACCGGTGGCACCACGGACGCAAAGATACCTGACATTCAGGCGGGCTTGGAGAAATCGGTGACGCTGCTCATGGGGGCCTTGGCCGGAGTAAACCTTGTTTATTCTTTTGCTGGTACCCTCGAGTCGACGCTAACCATGAGCTATGAACAGCTTGTCATTGATGACGAGCTGGCGGGCATGGTGTCCCGGGCGCTGAGCGGTATAAAAGTTGACGAGGAAACGCTGGCTGTTGAAGTAATAAAGAAGGTAGGTCCTGAAGGCCATTACTTTACTCAGAAGCACACCATACAGAACTTCATGAAGGAACACTACCTCCCCAAAATTTTCAGCAGGGAAAAAAGAGAAACTTGGGAAAAAGCGGGTTCAAGGGATCTTAGGGAGACTGCCCGTGTTGAGGTCAAAAAGATACTGGAAAAGCATCGGCCGGGGCCGTTGGACAGGGATATAGAAAAAGAGCTGGAGGATTTTGTTAGGGAAGTGGAGAAAAGGGAGGCAAAGACTGAACACAACGTTTAGAGTTGGTTATTAATAATTGAGCCATTTGACGTTAAAATTGTCAGAACTTAAATCATGATGGTTGAAAATCCATGGAGCGGATAAAGACTAGTTGTGATGGATGTGCTGTCTGTTGCGGCGCACAGGTTTTCGTTAGTGAGGGTGGCAGGGTATTAAAAATCGAGGGAGATCCCGATCACCCAGAGACTAAAGGGCACATGTGCATCAAAGGTCTTGCCGGAATGGAACTGTTATACAACGATATGCGGGTCAATTACCCGTTAAAAAGAACCGACAAAAACAGCGAAAAATGGGAACGGATATCATGGGATGAGGCACTAAGTTTGATTTCGAATCGGCTTACAGAAATCAGAGAAAAGTATGGTCCTGAAAGTATTGTAGTTGCCCATGGAAGTTGGTCCCACGATCACGTTGGAATAAGTACTTTTTTTGCCGCCGCTCTCGGAACCCCGAACGTGATGGGGATGGACTATATCTGTTTTGGCCCCATGGCATTGGCCTGTCACGCTGACATGGGAATCCCCACCGCTTTAGGTTTTAAGTCTTTTTTCGTAAGTTTTGCCATCCAATGCTTAGGTATTTTCTCACGGCTGCGCCGAGATCCCTAGTATCCCCAAAGAGAACGTTCGAACACACATCACGCTTGAGTTGCCTGTTTACGTGCTCCACCTCGTTCAGGTTCGGTGAATAGCTGGGCAAGTTGAACACTTTCAAGAAACGGCCGTTTCTCTTCAAAAATCTCCTGCTTTCAGCGCTCTTGTGTACCGGCGAGTTGTCCAAGATAAGGATGACCCTCTTGAACCTCTTCCGCCTGGCGTACCTCATCAACTTTCCGAGGTGATATTTGAGCTCCCTGCTCCTCCTTCTCCTGTGGATGCTGTAGATCAGCTTGCCCGATCCAAAGTCCAAGGTTATGAAGACATTCAGTCGCTTGTTAATTCCGGGCGTCTCGATCTCGAGTTGCTTTCCCTTCAGGTACCAACACTTCCAAACCTTTGGGAGAAGCTCAACCCAAGTCTCGTCCTCGAATGCCACCATCACCCTTTTTTAAAAGGGCCTTTGCGACCCTCTTGTAGTTTTCGACCTTTTTGGCCCTTTTCCCCGCTTTTCTGGGGCAACGAGCTTCGGCCTCTTGTATACTATCCCATGCTTTTTCAGGATCCTCCAGATTTGGGTCTCGCTTATATCGATTCCGGTTTCTTTTTTGATGTACAGCCTCAGCATCCCTAGGCTCCAATTGTTCTTCAGGAAGCCGAAGAGCTTGGGGCTCTTCAAGGCCGCCTTTAGCAATTTTTTCCTCACCTCATCCGTAAGCTTGGGCTCCCTCCCGGGCCTAGGCTTGTCCTTGAAGCTGGCGATCCCTCGCTCCTTGTATCTGGCTATGTACCTCTGCGCGGTGCTCCAGTGCACACCCAATAACTGAGCTATCTGTTCCAAACTCATTCCCTTCGCCTTGTAGAGCACCGCTCGGGCTCGCTTGAACTCCCTAACCGACTTTGTCGTGGCTGCGAACTCTTCCACCGCTTTTATTTCCTCATCCTTCAGCTCTAACACGGCTGGCTTGGCCATGGGAATCACCCATTTGAGGTTTTTCACCTCCACCGGCCTCGGCCAGCCCCACCATTACTAGTCGCTAGCCATATATAGCAAAACCTAAGAAAAATGACTTAATTATAGCCGTGAATGGCCTGATTCTAAATGCATCGTAATCTGGGCGGCGAATCCGTCGGCGAGCTTTCCGAACGTGGTCAAGGTCTTGCTGGAAGCGGTGCAAAGAGGAACGAAGCTGATTGTGATCGACCCGGTCCGAACTTTCTGGGTGAAGAAAGCTGATTTGTGGCTGCAAATAAGGCCAGGTACTGACGATGCCCTTGCCTTGGGGATGTTGAACGTTATAATTGAAGAGAAACTCTACGACAAGGAATTCGTTAATAAGTGGTGTAGCGGTTTCGAAGAACTCAAAAATCGGGTAAAAAACTTTCCGGTGGATAAAGTATCCAAGATTACTTGGATACCTGAAGAGAAGATAATCGAAGCGGCTAGGATGTATGCCACCCATACACCGGCTTCCATTATCTTTAGCACCTCTCTGGATATGAGCATTAATTCCGTTCAAACAGAAAGACTCATTAATTTTCTCATAGCGGTTTGTGGTAACCTTGACCGAAAAGGCGGGAATACAATAAAAATAGACGCTCCGGTGAAGGGGATTTCTTGTGCTTAGACTGAGGGTTTAGATAAATTGCCAAGAGAAGTGAGAGAGAGGAGATTGGGTGCCAAAGAACTTCCATTGTATTCTGGCCCCGATGCGCCGGTAGCGATGGCACACCCACATTTCGTGATGGATGCGATCGAAACAGGAAATCCGTATCCTGTCAAGGCCATGATTGTAGTCGGCACTAATCCTTTATTGACGATGCAGGATTCCGGGCGAGTTATGGGAGCGTTGAGGAAGTTGGATTTTCTAGTAACACTGGATCTTTTTATGACACCAACGGCCGAGCTTTCTGATTTAGTGCTTCCCGTTGCCTGTTGGCTCGAGAGAGATGGAATTCCCGGTTCACCTTCCTACCCCTACTGTGTTTCGATATGTCACAGGGCGGTCGAACCGTTATACCAACGTCGGAGCGATGCCGAGATATTGATTGAACTGGCGAAAAGAATGGGTTTAAACTTTCCTTGGAAATCGGAGGAGGAATATAATAATTATAGGTTAGCACCTTCAGGCCTTGTCTTCGAGGAACTCAGAAAGAAAAACGTTAATTATATAACAATGCCAAAAACGTATGAAAAATATAAAGAAAGTGGATTCTGGACTCCATCAAAGAAATTCGAGTTTTATTCAACTCTGCTTGAAAAATATGGCTTTGACCCGCTACCTGATCACGTACCTCCCGCCCAAACTTCTGATGAGTATCCACTGATATGGTTGACTGGAAACAGGTTGCTGGAGTACAGTCATTCTCAGGGACGACAGATACCGATGTTGCGATTGAAACACCCTGAGCCTGAAATAAGTATTCACCCGGATACGGCAAGAAAGTTGGGCATCGAGAACGGTGAAATGGTTTTTATCGAAACACCGTACGGAAAAGAGAAAAAAGTATGGATGGTGGCTAAACTGACCGAAGATGTTCATCCCCGGATGGTAGTGTCTCAACACGGCTGGTGGTATCCAGAAAAACCAGGACCTCTACACGGTTGCTTTGAGTCGAATGTTAATTTTCTGCTAACCCTCGACGAGTATGATCCTATTGGTGGATCGGCCCACACCAGGGATATTCCGTGTAGGATAAAGCCGGCCAAATTTTGAGTCGTTAGCTTAATCTAGGTTCAATGTCACTTTTATCAGGGCTGAAGATTTCAGATAGGTTAAAGGTGTTTGGTCAACCATGCTATATCAGAATGTCTGGTCTGCGGGATCGATTGAAAATTTTATTATTAAACGTGTCACACGATTAAGTCATCCAATTTAAAAAGAAAAAACAAAAAAATTGGTGGGTCTCGTTTTGTTACATTATTTTTGGTTCCGGCCACCAGGTTATCGTGTCTATGCTAAAGTCCCATATGCCAACCTGAGCCCACTTGTAGGCCCCTGCTGATCCAACAATCTGGAACAGTCCGTAGTTGCTGCCCTGTCTGTCACCAGCTTCATCGAAAGGCGACCAGCCGGTGACACCTGTGTAGTTGTTTGCGACCCATGGCAACTGAGCCTTAACAGCATCGGAGTCATAAGACTTTGCGCTGTTCAGTGCCAGTGCCAACATCCAGACCGCATCGTAACCATTGAGTCCATAGATGTCGGCCTCTCTGCCCAGTTTAGCCTTTATCTGCGCTTGGACGTTGTATAGTTTCGCGTTTGGAGTCGGGATTAAGCATCCGTAGACGCCTTTATTGGCTATTATATCTGCCGTGTCGGTTTCCAATGCCCAGTCAGTCAAGACTAGACCTCCGACACCCACCCAGTGGACTCCCCAGTTCGTCGCGTTGTAAGCTTTTAAGGATGCGAAGATTGCTTTGCCCTCCTCAAAGCAGTGGATGTAAGCACCAACCTTGTCGGCCCCATAAGTGGATATGGCATTGTTGATTCTAGATGCAAAGGCAGCGGCTTCAGAGCTGAATTCAGTGGCGTTGGGGTCGTATCTAACCCCATCATCCACAGTAATTCCTAGTGCCGAGCAGTATTGTCTTACGTAATTCATCATCGAGTCTCCGAAGGTGTCCCCACGCCACATCGGCACCAAGTATTTTACTCCCAAGTCGTAGACGATTCGCGCGAAGCATTTGCCTTCGATTTTTGTGGTTGGCATGAGTCGGTAGGTATAGTCGTTAGGTATGGCCAAGTCTGCAGCGTTGGAACCGTAGGCAAGTAGGAGAATCTTGTTTGAGTTGGAGTAAGAGATACAAGCCCTCAGGTCTGCGCTAGTTCCCCAACCGCTGACAATCGTAATGCCTCTGGCGTGCAAGCTCTTCAGTTTTTCAAGGGCGACATCAGGCTTGGTTTCCGAGTCCTCATAAACTATGCTCATTGTCCAACCAGCGCTGGTATCTTTCAGATATTGGTTTACTTCGTTCAGTGCGACATCGGCAGCAGTTTTAGCCGCTTCTCCCCAGAAGGCGTTGCCTCCGGTCAGACCGTCCACCCAGCCGATCTTCACCTCGCCGGAGAGACCGCCAGCGGCTGGCGCAGTAACCGTCTTGGTCGTTGTCACCGTTGTGGTCGCGGTGGCCCCTGGAGCGGTAGTCACCTCTGCGGGCTTAGCTACCCAACCGGCACCGATTCCGATAATGAGACCCACTACGAGCGCTATAGTGGCCATTGCTACCGGTTTTATATTTACCTACCTCCCACTATGCCTGTTTTTTCAGTTTATTTAAGGTTTTAGTTAAGCTTTTAATCTTGCTGAAATATTATTTAAAGCCTCAATAAGTAAAAAAAAGAAATTTTAAATGTTTTTTCTTATTTTTAAACAAAGTTTTTCGGTGATTTTTATGGAAAGTTTTATTTTTTGGTCGACTGTTTCAAAAGTTACCATACGCAAGATTTTTATTATGTTTTCAGTAGTAAGATTGAGGTAATTGCATGATAGACGATCTGAAGAGGAGCATTATCGAGTATGATGTGGAATCTGCCAAACGAATTGC
>NZ_JBMFOX010000008.1:0-45020 GCF_049969415.1 Hadarchaeum sp. (SeqCode) | reverse complement strand
CGGGTCGTGTCCACCCGGGCAACGTGCAACCGCCGCCACGTAGGGGCCGTTGTAGTACGGGATCGGCGCATTCTGACCACCGGGTACAACGGGGCGCCTCATGGATTGCCTCACTGTACGGAAGTTGGCTGCAAGATGCAGGACGGCCATTGCATCCGTACTCTTCATGCTGAGCAGAATGCCATTGTGCAGGGGGCGCTCAACGGGGTGTCCTTGCGTGGCGCCACACTTTACGTAACCTGCCAGCCGTGCAATAACTGTGCCAAGATGATCATCAATGCCGGCATCGTGAAGGTTGTATTCGACGGCGATTATCCCGACGAATTCGCCATGGAGCTGTTCGAGAGGGGCATCTGGAGGCCAGCTGAGCTTGAGGCGCTGAAGCTGAGATTCGGCAACGGCGAGGCGGTGCTCGAGCTGATCAAGAGGATGGCCTACCGCGAAGGCGTTGGAGATCTGCTAGCGGAGGGGGTGAAGCAGGTCGCGGAGATGGTCGGTGGAAGGGCCAGGGATTTCGCCATCCATATCAAGGGGCTAGAAACACCTGCTTGGCCGCCGCGGGGCTCTCCAGGGATGGGGCTGGCGCTGGCGACCGCGGACAGGGGGGGCTGCCATGAGCGGGGGTGGCCCGTGGGCTATGAGGTTGAGGGAATTCCCGGACCCTCGGGGCCGGTAGAGCGCCTGTCGCTCAACGGCAAGGCTGAGATCGTAAAGTGGGAGCAGGACTGGTTCGCCGCGGTGGACACGCTGGTCGGCTGTGATTTCAGCCGAACCGGACTTATGCCGGAGCATTCAGCGCAGCTACTTTCGGCGGCAACCGGATGGGATATTAGCGCTGATGAGTTTCTCAGGATTGGTGAGCGCGTTTGGAATCTCACCCGAATGTTCAACGTCCGCGAGGGCTTTACCCGTAAGGACGATGACCTGCCCCGAAGGTTTAAGGAGGAGCCGCTGCCGTCCGGGCCGGCAAAGGGGCACATGGTCAGCGACAGCGACCTGAACCGGATGCTGGACGATTATTACAAGCTGAGAAAATGGGACTCGAATGGGGCGCCGACCAAGGAGAAACTGGCGGAGCTGGGTCTCGAGGAGTTTCTGTGAGGTAAATAAAATGCCGGTAAAACTGGAAATTCACCCGGAAAAATGCGTTGGCTGCAGGACGTGTGAACTGGCCTGCTCGTTTAGGAAGACGGGGGCGTTTGCTCCAGAGTTATCGCGGGTTCAGGTCGTCGTCAGCAACCCTAGAACAATAATGTATCCGGTGGCCTGCATTCAGTGTGCCGAGCAGGCCTGCGTCAAAGCCTGTCCGGTTTCCGCGCTGAGGAAGGATGAAGCGAGCAACGCCATTGTGCTCGACCGGGAGGCCTGTACGGGCTGCGGGCTGTGCGTGAGGAGCTGTCCCTACTCGGCGATCAGGATGGATGAGAAAAGCAGAAAACCGCTGATCTGCGACCTCTGCGGCGGGGACCCAGAATGCGTAAAGTGGTGCCCCGTGGCTGCGCTGGAAGCCAAGAGCCTCTAGTTTTTGGCGGTAGAATCACTTAACTCGTGGGCTTGATTAGATATTTCCTTCCCAGATGTCGTTCAGCAGTTTCTTGGTGTTTTCCAGCGTGATTACCGCCGGGTTGATGTCGGGCAGGCCGTAGTTGTACTGCTGTTCCTTAGCGATGAATTCGGCCAGTTTTTCCAGATCCTCCCGCGGGATGTTCAGCTCCTTTAAGCTGATGGGGATGTTGAGATCCAGGAGGAGTTCCTTTAGCCCCTCGACCACCTGCAGGGCTCGCTTTCTCACATCTGGGGCAGGCTCTTCGGTGAAGAACCTTGCCAGTGAAGCGACCCTCTCCGGCCAAGCGGCGATGTTGAACTTGGTTATGTAGGGCAGGACGATGCCGCAGGCGGCGCCGTGGGGAAGGTGATATTTGGGCCCGATGGTTTCTCCAAGGCAGTGTCCGATGTTGACCGCAGCAGGGGTGGTGATCGCGATTCCGCCGTATGTCGCGGCTAGGGCCATTCCGGCTCTGGCAACCAGATCTTTACCGTGATGATATGCTCTCCGCAGGTGTTTTGCAGCGAGTTCAACGGCCCGGTAGGCGTAGGTGTCGGAGAACATGTTGGCCGTGAATGACAGCACCGCCTCCACGCCATGGGAGAGGGCGTCCAGACCGGTGTGTGCGGTCAGCCTTGGCGGCATTGATTGCGAAAGGGTTGGGTCGACAATGGCCACGTCAGAAACGATTTTTGGGCTCATCACGAATCCCTTGTAACCCTTTTCTTCGATGACCACGGCGTAACCCGAGGCCTCGCTGCCGGTTCCGGCGGTGGTGGGGATGAGGATTTTGGGAACCGGTGGTACCTTGATGCTGTCTTGGAGGTAGGTGATGTAGTCCTTCATCGGGCCGGGGTTGGTGACGGCTGCGGCCGCGAACTTGGCCATATCCAGAGCGCTGCCGCCCCCAAAGCCGATGACGAGGTCCGGTTTTTCAGCCCTCGCCTTTTCGGCAACCTTTTCCACCATGCTCATGGTTGGCTCCTGCGAAGCCTGGTCGTAGACGGTCAGGGAATATTTTTCTTCTTCGAGTGGCTTCAGGATCCTGTTGACCAGTCCGATTTCCATCAGGTTCTTGTCAGTCACAATTAAAATTTTTGACTCCCTTTTGGCGAGGGGCTCCACTTCGCGGCAGATGTTGTCGACCGCGTTTGGTCCGAAGATATACTTCTTCGGATAGTTAAACTCCACGTTTCCGATGGTTGAAATTTCTTCGGTCATGGCTGAAAGTCCCACGTGGGTGAATAAAAATGTTTTGTCGAGGTTCAAAGTTTGGCTCAAAGCAAGGATATCAGTTATGTTTGAGAACCAGTTTTTAACTCAGACTTTTCCTCCTTGACCACGATCTGCAGCTTTTTCTTCAACTGCTCCCTGATCTGTTCCATAGTCCTCAGGTCCATCTCAATCCTCTTTTCCACGAGCTGCATTTTCTTCTCAATTCTCTCCAGCTCCTCCATTTCCCGGCTGAGTCGTTCGATGGCGCAGCTCAACCTGACCAAGACCTGCAGCTGTTCGTGGACATCGCGCGGGTTGTAAAGCGCCCCCCGCCCCGAGGCATTTTCCAGCTCCATCAACAGCTGATTTACCATCTTTTCCACCTCGGACAGCCTCTCCCGGTCGATCCTGATTGACCTCAGCAGCTCCAGCGCTCTTGTCCATGTCTCGGCGCTACCAGTGGTCACCCGGGCACCCAGTGAGCGGGAACCTCGGTTTTAAAAATGGGTTTTCTTATGGAAAATCTATCAAATCTCGACACGAAAATCGATATATAAGAACACGTTAACGGAGGATTGTGGTGGGGGTGATGGAAGGAGCTCCAGGGTTGATGCCAAGCCCGGTCCGGGGCGAGCTGGAGTATCTGGTCTTGGCGCTGTTGATGAAACAGCCGATGTGCGGAACCGATATCATCAGGACCATTCACGAGAAGTTCGGCCTGCTGCTCAGCCCGGGGACGGTCTATCCGCTACTGCACGAGCTGAAGCGGAGAGGGCTAGTTGAGTTCGAGCGGGGCGGAAAGATAAAGAGGTACCGGACGGCTGAGGGGATGGAGGAGAAGATCCGAGGGCTGCTGGAGGGATACATCAGCGCCAAGAGGATGGTCCTCGATTTCCTCGAGTCCAGCGGCTGAGGGCGTCGGTTACCCGGGCTTTTGAATTGACTCGAGCAGATAGCGCTGGGCGGTGATGAACTCCTTTATCCGGCTCTCCGCCAGCTCCCGACCCCTTTTCGTCAGGACGTAGAGCTTGGACCGCTGTGATTCTGTTTTCATCACGGTCACCAGTCCCCGGGCCTCCATCGAGTAGAGCAGGGAGTAGACGGTCCCTTGGCTCAGCGAGGTGTAATAACGCTGGTAGATCGTCTTGATGACGTCATAACCGCACATCGGATGCTCGGTCAGCATTGACAGGACGATGGTCTCTAGGTGTCGCTTGACGAAATGCTCCAGCGATTCCTTCGGGGCCAGCTCGAGCTCCGGGATCCTCTGGCGGTACCTGAAGTTCAGCGCCAGGGTGGTGGTCCCGTCGTTCGTGGAGATCATCACGTTTTGACTCGTTTCCAGCAAAGCCTTGATTTCCCCCTCATTCAGTGATTCCAGGTTGAAGGCCACTATCGCGGTCCGCAAAACCGGCTGTTTTTTCCTCTCCTGCGGCAGCGTGAACGATTCCTCCTTCCTTGCCATCACCTCCTTCAGAAGACCGAAGGCCTTGTCGAAGCTGTGCCTAGTGATAAGGCCACCGAAGTCGACCAGAACTCGGGCCGGGCATTTTTCCGAGCGAGACTTCGCGCACAGCTCCTTCAGTTTTTCTCCCAGTTCTTCGATCTCCTTGGGAAGATAGCCTCTGCCCAGCGGGAACCTCAGGAGCCTGCCGCTGGAAAGGTATTCCCCGAAGATGGTTTCCAGTTGCAACTTGTTGCTCGATTCGTCGTACGCATAAAGACAGGTCTCCCCGTTGGCCAGCCCGCTGTCGATGAAGGAGCCGAAGGATTGCCAGACGTTCACTCCAGAGCTGTAGAGCAGCAGCGAACAGTCGCTGATGAGGATTTCGTTGATCATGAGTACCTTCTTATCGAGCGGGATCGTGGTCGAGTCCCTAGACGTCACCATCTCTTACCACCACCTTGCTCCTGCTTGCTCGGGCGCGGGAATAAATGCTTCCTTTTTAAACCCCGCGTGTTTACCGCGTTTAATCCGGTTAAGAATTTCATCATGCTTTTCCCTCCACCGCAATCACCTCCATAAAGCGCCGTAACATCTCCAACTGTTTGGGTTCAAGGGTCAGCGGCGCCACCGGCACGATGAGCCGGGCGCGGTTGACCATGGTTATCTCCCTGATGTCGTGCATCAGCTTCAGCGTCAGATCGAAGCCGTTGGTGGTGATCAGGTATTCCAGACCTTCGAGCATGACCACCGCGTTCTCCTTCTTGGTGACGAAGGCCGAGATGCGGTCCCGGATGATTCCGAGGTTCGATGGGGAAATTGCGTACTCCACCTCCACCTTTGAGAGCCAGAGGATGGTGATTCTTTCCGGAAGGTTGTATTCCTTTCTGATGTGTGTCGGGTGGGAGGTGGTTATGATAAGTCCGGGGTTGCCGAACCGCACCAGATCGGCGAACATCTTGAAGGCATGTCTTGGGCTCCTCCCTTCCACGAGGTAGCACTTCCCTGTTACCAAGGGGAGATAGGTGCCCGGGATTTGAACTCCCTCCGGAATGGCTTCGATGATGCCGTAGTGCTGCAGGAAACCGCCGTATCTGCGCAGCAGCTCGGAGAGTATCTCCGTGGCCGTCTCCGAAGCCTTTTTCAGACCCAGATCTTTCTTGGCAGCCTCGTAGCAGGCGTTGAAGACATCGGAGAACGTCTTCACGATTTCACGCATGCCCTCTTTGAATTTCAGTTTTGACAGGTGTTGGTAAAGGTTGCCCAGGTCAATCTTCCCCTCGTCAGAGATATCAACCAGCCCAACCATCTGATTTTTCTTGGCCAGTTCATCCAGCTTCCTTTTCAAGTCGATTCTCGTTGATTTTTTACATTTGCTCAGCAGCTGTTCCAGATATCGTTTGAACAGGATGTAAGCGAAGTTATTCACCTTGCCGGCGTCCGCGATTCCCTCAGGCAGTCCGAGCATTAGCTCCCTCTCGTAAACGGCCTCGCTATATTTGCCCAGAGGAACACCAGCATTCCAGAGAGCTGCATCGTCCCGATAAATTTCCGCCTCGGTGCCCACCATGTGATACGCCTGGACCGGCGACGTGAGCGCGGCGTAGAGGTCTATTATGGTCGTGTTTAGATCAGAAAAAGCGCTGAGGAGTTCTCGGGGTCTCTCGCTCTCGTGAATGCGTCTGCTGTTTTTTATCAGTTGGTCCACGTTGAGCAGCCCGCCCTCAATAATCTTATCCCCAAACAGGATGGGATGTTCCTCAACGCAGCTGGTGAGGGCATCTTCAACTCCCGAGACGCCGATGACGGGTATGAGGTGGGCCAGAAACCTGTTCGTTAAGTTTGAATAAGCCACTAAAGTTTGAGCTTCGTTCTGAATCGTAGTTTCCCGCAGTATCGGATGCGGAGCGCTCGAAACTTGGAACAGCTTCCTTTCAGCGATAATCAAGCAGGCAAAGACAAATACCCATAATGCCTCGCTTCCGACGCTGTACCAGCTGAATCCCTCGGCAATTGATTGGTAAAAGAAGATGAAGTAAACGGGAATTCCGAGGATTAGCGCAATGGTACCGGCTAAGGACCACTTGGAGCTAGAGAGATTTATCACGGCTCTTACGGAACCATAGATTCTCCTAAAAACCGCAACCCGCCAAAATTGGCCCGTCAGAACTAGAGCACTTCCGAAGACCCAGAAAATAGCTGCGGTGTGGGCAGTTACTTCAGCAACAAAGAAAATGGCTAAGGCCGTTGATACCATTGAAAGTAAAAAGCAGATTGCTCCTACGGCCGTCACCATTAAGGCCGCAGAATATCTAAATCTTCTCATGTTTTCGGTCGAGTAGATTACAAAGACCAGCACCAAGCCCAGAAGAACAACGCCAAGAAGCAGGATAAAAAATTCGCTCAGGCTCATTTCTCGTTAACCTCCATGGCTTGCTCCAGCGCCAGAAGCTGTTTCTCGGCGAGCTTCTTCGGGTCAACTGAGACGATCAGGATCAATCTGCCTTCTCTGCAGAGCTTCTTCAGCTCCTTGAAAAGCTCAAGTGCTTCCTTAAAACCGTTGACCAGTTTTATCTCGTTGAGGCAGTCAAATAGAATCACCGACCCGATGTCCGCTTTTGAGATTAAGGATTTCAGTCCGTCCAGATCGTCAGGTGATATAGATTTTTCCTTGGTTTTGTTGAAGGTCAGCCAGATGATTTGGGCATTCTTCACCCCGTATCTATATCTCACCTTGTTCGGTTCAAGTTTGCTCACGCAGAATCCCTTGAATGCATATTTGATTGCCTCTCTGATCATTGCGTAGCCTTGTTCTGGTTTTTCCTCTTTCAGGAAATGGATTGATCCAGGGCGCAGTAGCTGAAAAATTGGCGGTAGTTTGGTATCTTTCGGTAGCTTCTCGATGATTCCGTAGGCTGAGAGGAGACCTCCGTGGTCATGCAGCATTTGATTCAGCCAGATCTCAGCGGCGGGCTGTGAACCTGACCTGAATTCGAGATAGTTTTTAATGAACAGTTCTCTGTAAGGATCGGAAAGATTGGGTTCCATTTGGTTTCCGAGATAAACGAGAATTTTTCTCACGGTTTCGGGCATGTTTAGCGAAGACAATGCGGAGGATTTCAGTGAGACGTTTCCTCTTTCGTCCAAGTATATGATGTTTCCAAGCCCAATGCTTTTAATAAAATTCTGGAATTCGATGACGTTCTCACCCAGTTCTTGGCCGGGCAGGGAGGGCAATAGTTCATGCAGAAATTTTTTCAGCGCCGAAATGGATGGTAGTTCCGAAACGTAGTTTTCCACATCACTCCCCCCAGCCGGATGCCGGTTTCTGGACTTGGGCTAAACATCCTTGCCATGGTTTCCATCGTCCTTGCTTGCTGCGTTCAGATTTTCCCTTTGACCCGGCTCAATTCTAAGTGAGAGGGCCCATGCAATGGTAAGGAAGGCGAGGGTACTGATGATTCCACCGAAGGGCGGGTAGTTGGTGTAACGGACCAGAAGCATGTTGGTGATCGCGATGGCTACCACATAAAAAACAAAGTAGCTGATCAACAGGAGCTTATATTTTTTTCTTAGCAGAGCAGTTGGGGCGGTTCTGACCAAGTTAACACCGACAATCAGGTTCGCCGCGATGTAGGCCAGATTTAAAAATACGGCGGCAGCGAAGTACCAAGAGGAGGCGTAGTTATAGGTCCAGCCAAAGTCGGTCCACAGGACCTTAAAGGGAAAAATGGAAAGTGTTATCCCACCCATGATTAGCGCTGGAATTAACGACAGCAAGTTTTTCCAAGTTTGTTTTTTGAGCATAAGAAAGGTGATTAGCAGAAACGCTGGAAAAGTGAAGCCGAAGACTGCGCCCAGCGTGATGAAATCGGCGGATAGCTCGGCATTAGGCGCGTTTCTGTGGAAAAAGGCCATCAGCATCCACAGGCCGGCGAAGAGGCCGTAAAGGAAAAAAGGCCAGTAAACCCAGCTTTTAGAATTTCTCCGGATTAGCAAAAATGAAATCGCGAAGATAAGTCCGCCACCAATTAAATACTGCAATGTGATAGGGAAGAAGTACCAGTTAGCCACGCTTACACGCTCCTGAGCACTTCGATGGCATCGCTTTTATCGCTAACGACTATTTTGGGCGGCTTTATATTTCCAATTGGAACCCCTTCCTTCATCTTTTTCATGCTATATCTCATAAAAGCGCCTTTCTTGAGGTACCGGACCTCGACCAGCTCCTGCGATGTTTTGATCCCGAAATCATCCACGTAGTTTTTAAATTCTGGGTTAATCCGATAAAGGGCGTTGAAGATAAGCTCCGCGGTTTTTTCTTCCGGGTAGTCCCACTCCGGTTCCATCAGCAGGAGCAAGCGTTCCTTCGGGTCGGTAACCTTTGTTAGGCACCATCTGTCGGTCTCCTTAAGGCCGGCCTCACAGAGGGCTTTGACCGCTACGGCCTGCGAGATCCTGAAATACCCATAGATATCGATTACCTCGTTTTCCCTGCCCTCAAATTCAAAGATGGGCAACCCATCGTCCCTGAAGTCGACAAGCCTGAACTTGTCCCCGATCCTGTATCTCATCAGCATGGTTCCGAACGGAGTGCCGACGAGTTCGTATATTCTTCCCTTTTTCAACTCATCAATCCTTTTTATCTCCCCGGTTTCGGTTAAAAACTCGAAGTACATGTTACGCAGGTCAGGAATCAAATCCAGTTTTCTGTCGGAATGTCCGTACATCACCATACCGAATTCCGTGCAACCGTAGGCGTTGGTGGGGATAACTCCAAATTCTTCTTTTATACTATCTAAGTACAGTCTGGTGTCGTATCCACCCAAGCCGATTCCCTTCACAGGCAGTATCTCTCTTGCCCTGTTGTATTTTTTTCCCTTCATTTTACACTGAAGATATTTCAAAAAGAGCAGGAATTTTGTTATCCCGAAGTTCATCGATTGGTAATAGTCCTTGAAAAATTCATCTGGCTTGGTGAAGTATCGCGCCATCATGTAGAAGGTGGAAGCAATTCCTCCGGCGATATCGATTCTGGCCCCCTTCTCGATTTCCTTGAGGATTATCCACATTTTCTTGCGCATGTTGCTAATGTTATCGGTGACGCTTCTCGGCGGTATCGGCCTAAGCAGTTTTTCGATAGGATGCATTTGAAATCCCGAGGCATAGGGTGCAGGAGCTACAATGTTCAGGTAGGTATCTCCCTTGCGAAGATTGGTGTCTCCGGATTTTTCGCTACACATTATTATTAGGTATGAAGTTAAACTGTCCCATTCCCTGCGGAAGCTTCTCCCGTAGGCGAGCCACTTGCTTTTACCGCTGCTCCCAGAAGTCTTGGCGCAAAAGTCAAACTCCTCGGGCAACCACCCGTCTAGCATCGGAGCAGCCATCCTGCCGATCCGGAGATAGTAGTCCCACCATAGTTCTTCTTTCTCCCTAGGAATGGTTCTGCTGAGCTGCTCGACTTTTTCGCCAAAATCGTGCAAGATGGTATAGTCCTCGTAGGTCGTGAGCGGTACTTCTTCAAAGCCCTTTACGCCGTTCGGGCACAGCTTGGCAGCCATTTTCGTTTTTTGCCATCTTTTAAAGTACTCATCTCGGCTTTGGAGATTGATCTCCAACTGCTCGGAAAATGGTTTTTCTAGGAAGGAGCAATGCTCCTTCCAAAGATCCTCGCCTTCCCCCATAAAGACCATACCCTCAGGAAAGACGGGCGTTATTTAAGGTAATGTTTCAGTTTCCGAAAATTTCCCTTTATAAGACAAAATTGGGCAAAAAGGCGATGCTCCCCATGTCGAGATTTTTCAAAACCCACCCTTAGCAGGGACTACTCGTAAACCGGCCCGAGAACTTCCAGCCCGCCCTCGTTGACCATCAGCTGGTGTTTCTTCATGGAATGCCTGCAGGCGCGCATCTTCCTGATCTGGATGTACCGGGTTACCAGCTCCGGAGTTTCGATCACGCCCAGTTCGATAACTCCGTCGGCGAGGTAGGACTCCGGGATGTGCCTTCGCCCTTCCCCGACGGCCTGGATCTCCTGGATGATGAATGAGGTCAGGCCGCTGTCCCGGAGCAGATTGAAGAAGTGATAGCTCTCCCGGCGCAGGTTGTCCGTCTTCGCCAGCGTCTGCAGGGCGTTCAGGGAGTCAAGGCAGAAGACGGTGAACTTGTCCTTCATCTCCTCCTTGTAGAACTTGATCACGTCCTCAGTTATGCTCACCATATCCAGCGACGGCTCCTCCTCCCGCCACTCCTTGCGGATGTCCTGGTAGTCAAAGATCTGGAGGTGCTCCGGTTTCTTGATCCCCAAGCTTTCCATGTTTCTCAGGTGGCTTTCCCTGGACTCCTCGAGCGTCACGTAGACGCCGAACTCGTCCCTGTGTTTGGTCAGGTAGTTGGAGAGAACATTGTAGACGAAGCTGGATTTCATCGATCCCACTCCACCGGTCACCAGCACCACGTAACCTCGAGGTATATCGTTCTTCAGGACGTTGTCCAGCCCTTTCACTGTGTCGCGGAGCATGGGTTCGCCAGTTAAGGCTTTTCAGTGCGGTTATAAACCCTTTTCTTTCAGCTCCCGCAACAAGCCCTTGGTTCAAAACCCGTCGTAGAGGTAGTGGCTGGACTTCCGGCGCTTCCTGAGCTTGGCTCGGGTCGGCAGGATCAGCAGGGCGCCGACGATGAACCCGCCGATGTGCGCCCAGTAGGCGACCCCCTCCGAAATCCCGGTCAGCCAGGTCACCGAGGCCGAGAGCAGCTGGAGCAGGAACCAGAACCCGAGGAAAAATATCGCCGGGATCATGATTATTCTCCAGAAGAGATAGATCCCCACCGCCGTGTAGACCCGGGCCCGAGGATAGAGCACGAGATAGGCCCCCAGCACCCCGGAGATAGCACCTGAGGCGCCGATGGTGGGGATATCTGAGACCGGGTCGCTCAGGGCGTGAATGAGGCTGGCGATTATCCCGGTTCCCAGATAAAAGGCCAGATATTTGCCGTGGCCCAGCGCATCCTCGACGTTGTCCCCGAAGATGTAAAGGTAGAGCATGTTGCCCAGGATGTGGAGGACGCCGCCGTGCAGGAACAAAGAGATGAATAGCGTTTCAAGCCTTTTACCCGCGAGCACCTCGACCGGCCTCATTCCATAGGCCTCAATGGTGCTCTCGAATGTCCCGTTGAGCAGCGTGATGATGAACACGGCTAGGTTGACCACGATAAGTGCCGTGTTGACGTAGGGGAAGCTTGAGGAGGGATTTTCGTCCTTGAGGGGAAACACCGCGGTTCACCGTTGTTTTTTCTTGGTGTTTATCACGACGACGGAAGCCCGGAAGACTTGGTTGGGAACGATGATCAATCTGCCGTCGGGAGACCTGAGCTTGGTGACGGTCAGCGAGATCTCCACAATCTTTCCCCTCTGCCCTCCAATCTCAACCTCCGTCCCTATCCTGATGTTCCTGTCCCCTATCAGCGAGATCCCAGCGAAGATATTCGAGATCCACACATCCTTCATTGCCCAGAGCAGGACGGCGCTGATGGTGCCGAAGGTCAAGGTCAACTCCACGATTGCCTGGATTACCCCCCAGACGTTGAGAAGGTAAATCAGGACCACGACGGCGAAGATTATTGACAGCGAGTTAGAAAGCCGCTGGTGTCCCACCATTCTCCTCAGTTTTCTTCGGAAAAGGCTATCCACCCCTCTCCAGAAGATGATGATGGCGGCCACGACGACAAGCGTGATTAAAATCTGTGATTCCAACATGCCATCCCTGTGATTATTGTTAGGTTAAATATAAATCGGTGAAAGTTCTTCTGGGTTTTCATGCTGAATTTAATCATCGCCGACGCCGAGGTTGAGACGGTTCCCGCCGAGGTTGCCGGTCACCGGGTCATCCGTTGGCATGCCCGGCAGAGAGGAAGGCGGCCGGTTGAGATCATTTTGAATTCCGGCCTGCATCATGCGGCGATGAGGAAGCTCGTTGATGGTGATAGGCGCGGCAGACCCGACATCGCCCACCTGTGCCTGCTGCTGGCGTTGGACGCGCCGCTGAACCGAGAGGGGCTGCTGCGCGTTTACCTCCATACCCGGCAAAACAAGGTTATTTCGGTGGATCCCTCGACCCGCCTCCCCCGGGTACTTAACCGTTTTGAGGGTCTGCTGGAGCATCTCTTTCTTACCGGCGAGGCACCTCCAGGGAAGCCGCTGCTCAGGCTGGAGGAGGCAACGCTGGCGGACTTGGTGCGCAGATTGCAACCAAAAAGGACAATTACCTTCAGCGACCGGGGACAGAGAAAGCCGCTGGCGGAAGTCTTTGCCGGACTTTCCAAGGCTGACAATGCTTGTATTCTGGTGGGGGGATTCCCCAGCGGCGATTTTCTTTCGGATGTCAGCTCGATTTCAGATGAGCAGGTTTGCATAGATCCCGAGCTGCTCACGGCGCCGACCGTGGTCTCCCGAGCGATCTATGCCTATGAGGAGGCGTTAGGGATAACTAGGTCTAGGTTGGGTAGATGAAATGCCACACCGAAAGAGACGCCGGGGCCAAATGGATGAGTTCCGGGAATTGGCGCTGGAACGCGTGGCCCGCCTCTTTGAACAAGCGGAAAAAATTTTTGCCAGCAACCCTGAACTCGCCGACAGATACGTCCGGGCCGCGTGGAGGCTCAAGACGCGGTACAATCTGAGGTTGCCCGGGGACATCCGCTTGAAATTCTGCAGGAAATGCCTGAGCTACTGGAAGCCCGGCGTAACCTGTCGGGTTAGAGTTAAGTCTAAAAGGATTATCATCACTTGTTTGAAGTGCGGACGGGTAAAGAGGCTACCCTGGGGACCGAGAGTGGGCCCGGGAACTGATCCTGGATCCCTTGGGAAAAGCGTTAATACCGCCTGCGACCAGAAATTAGAGGACTAAATCAGGTTGGAATGTAAATGTCGGTTCGGGAAGTTCAACCCACTGCGCTGGTGAAGCGGCTGAGCGAGGAGCTCAAGAAGATCGAGGCGATAAAGCCGCCCCAGTGGAGTATATTTGTCAAGACGGGCGTTCACAAGGAGAGGCCGCCGGAACAGACGGACTGGTGGTACCTCCGGGCGGCTTCATTGCTGCGGCGTCTCTACGTGGATGGCCCAGTCGGAATCTCCAGGTTGCGCACCTACTACGGTGGCCGGCAGAACCGAGGTCAGCCTCCGGAGCACTTCCGAAGGGCTGGCGGCAAGATCATCCGCGTCGCGCTGCAACAGCTGGAGAAGGCCGGGCTGGTGACCAAGGTCGAGCGCCAGGGCAGGAAGCTCACCCCCAAAGGCGTGAGCATGGTCGAGTCCCTTGCCCAACAGCTGAAAAATGAAATGAAGGCTTGATTTTATGGAGGAGGAAAGCGAGCTCGAGGCTTTGCGCAGGAAGAGGGCGCAGGAGTTGCAGGCCCAGTATGAGGAGCAGCAGCGCCAGGCCGAGCTGAGGCAGCAGTTCGAGATCCAGAAGAGGGCGATACTCTCCCAGATATTGACACCGGAGGCGAGAAGCCGGTTGGCCAACATCCGCGCGGTAAAGCCGGAGTTCGCGGAGCAGCTGGAAATCCAGTTGATGCAGCTGGCGCAGGCGGGCAGGATTAGCGCCAAGATAACTGACTCCCAGCTGAAGGAGATACTGGATCGATTGCAGTCGCGAAAGCGCGAGATCAAGATCAGGAGGATCTGAAATGGCGAGAAACAAGAAATTCCCGGTGAAAAAGAGGCTGGCTCGGGCGGCTAGGAGGACCAGAAGGGCCCCCGTCTGGGTGATGAGCAAGACCAAGGGAAAGATTCGCACCAGCGTTAAGAGAAGGAGCTGGCGAAGGTCGAGAATTAAGCCATAGGTGGTCGCATGCCTGAGGAAAAGATATTCGTCATTCCTTTGAGAGATCTCAAGAGAGTTCCGCGCTACCGACGCGCCCGCCGTGGGGCAAAGCTGGTCCGAGAGTACTTGGCTAGACACATGAAGTCGGATCGGATAAAGTTGGATCCTAAGCTGAATGAAAAGCTCTGGGAGAAAGGCCAGGAGAAGCCCCCGACCAAGATTAGGGTGAAGGCCGTTAAGGACGACGATGGGCTGGTTCACGCTTCTCCTGCCGAGTAAACAAGGTGTAGGTGATGGCGATTATTCGGATGGCTTTCAACAGAAATCCGTTCTTGGGGGCATATTCCTTGTGCACCGACAAAATCGCCTTGCTACCCTCAATCTTCCGATTCAAGGAAAAGGAGGTTGAAGCCGCTCTGGGGGTGCCGGTGGTGAGGACCGACGTCGATCGCAGTCCGCTAATTGGCATCCTGCTGGCCGGCAACTCGAACGGTTTGATCTGTTCGGATCTCTTTGAGATTGGTTGTGGTGAAGGGAGCCTGAAGCCTGATGTCGCGGTGGCTCAGATCCCGGGGAAGTTCAACGCCTTTGGTAATGTTTTTCTAGTGAACGATTATGGGGCCATAGCCAACCCTGACTTGCCGGATGATGTCTTGAAGCAGGTGGGCCAGAAGCTGCGCGTGCCCGTGGTCCGCGGAACAATCGCCGGGATAAAAAATGTGGGGGCGGTTGGTGTGGCCACGAATCGTGGGGTCCTGGTTCATCCCGATGTCACCGGCGAGGAGGCCAGGCTCATCGAGAAGACACTGAACGTTCCGGTTGACGTGGGCACGGCCTGTGCCGGGGTGAAGTTCGTCGGGCTCTGCATGGCGGCGAACTCAAAGGGCGCTATCGTAGGCATGACTACGACCGGTTCCGAGCTGGGACGCGTCGAAAGTGCGCTGGGGTTTATCTGAGGTGATCGAATGCAGATCTATCGGATAAGCGGTTGGTTCAAACAGGGCCTTTTCAAGCAGAGGTTCAGGCGTGAGGTTGCGGCTCTTTCAAAGGAACAAGCCTTGGAGAGGGTTTACTCGCTGCTGGGGAGCCGGCACGGAATCTCCCGAAACAGAATCCATATAGAGGAAGTCGTAGAAATTACCCCTGAGGAGGTAACGGATCCCAGAGTTCTGGCGATGTCGGAGTGATGGTGATGGAACCCCTGAAGGTTGAAGAAAGGGAGAAGCTGCAGCGCCTGCTCGCCGAGATGAACGACGGTCAGGCCGTGGTGGAGCTGTTGCGGCAACAGGCCTCAGCGCTGGCAGGCTCTCTTTCCGAGCTTAACATGACCGTCGGAGCGCTGAAATCCCTCAAGGAGCTTCAGCCCTCGGCCGACATTCTGGTTCCCCTTGGTTCGGACACGTTTATCCCGGCCAAGCTGATATCCGCCGAAAGGGTCTTGGTGGGGCTCGGTGCCGATGTGATGGTTGAAAGAACCGTCGAGGAGGCGATAAAGTTCTTGGAAGCCAGAATTGCGGAAGTGGAGAAGGCCATCGAGCAGACGAGGACCGAGCTGAAAAAGGTTGAGGAACGGATTGAGGCCATCAAGCCCGAGGCGGAAAAGTTGTTGCTCAGAGCGAGGGAAGCGACCGGTAAATAGAGGCCGCGGCGATGTTTGAGAAGCTCAAGCAGAAGCTGAAGCAGGTCAAGGAGCGCATAACTAAAAAGGTGGCTCCTGAGCCAATTGTTGGGGAAAAATCCGAGCCTACCTTGGAGATTGGTCCGGAGACTTCGCCTGTCGAAGAGACCAAGTTGGAGGTTCAACCTGAGGGCAAGGCGGTCGAGCAGGTAAAGCCGGCGGTCCTGGAGGAAAAACCGGAGGCAGCGGTCAAAGGAAAGGGGCCAAGGATCAAGCCGGAAAGGGGCGCGGCCGGCGAGGCCAAGGTCGGGGTCATTCTTCCTGAGAAACCCAAGCGTGGCCTCGTCAGGGCTATCAAGCGCGTCACCGGCAGGGAGCTCACGGAAAAGGACATCGAGGACATCCTCTGGGATCTTCAGGTGGCCATGCTGGAAAGTGACGTTGCCGTGCCGGTCGCCGATCAGATAGTGGAAAGGGTAAAGACAGGCCTTTTGGGCAGAAAGGTGGGCCTCAGAACCGACCTGAAAAAACTGGCCGATGAAGTCCTGGGTGAGGCCATCAGAGAGGTGCTGAAAAGCGAGCATGAGGTTGATTTGATCAAGATAATTGAGAATAAACGGGCAAAGGGAGAACCGGCGGTGTTGGTTTTTGTGGGCATCAACGGCCACGGCAAGACGACGACCATCGCCAAGCTGGCACGATATCTGACCAAGCGAGGCTTCAAGGTGGTCCTGGCCGCTGGCGACACCTTCCGCGCGGCGGGAATCGAGCAGCTGGAGATACATGCCCAGCGTCTGGGAGTGGACATCGTGAAGCAGAGACGCGGGGCCGACGCCGCCGCAGTGGCCTATGACGCGATTGCCCACGCTAAGGCCCGGGGTCTGGACGTGGTGCTGGTGGATACTGCCGGCAGGATGCAGACGGATATCAACCTGATGGATGAGATGAAGAAGGTGGTGAGGGTGGCCAAACCAGACGCTGTCATCTTCGTCGGCGATGCCCTTACGGGGAATGACGCGGTGGAGCAGGCGAGGACCTTTGATCAGGCCGTGGGTATCACCGGGACCATCCTCTGCAAAATGGATGCCGACGCCCGGGGCGGTGCAGCACTGTCGATAACCCAGGTAACCGGCAAGCCCATCTTGTTCCTGGGAACGGGACAGGGCTACGATGATTTAGTGGAGTTCAAACCTGAGATAATCCTGAATGCGTTGCTCGGGGACTGATTTTTACCGTGGTTTGAACTTCATGGAGAAATATTCGGATAATTCAGTAACTTTTTCGGCGCTATGTGCTCTTATCCAAACCAATGAATTTTATACCCACTGCCGGAACTTTGTACCTCGCGGTCAGCTTGATGAGCAACGCTGTCACTGGTTCTACGAGCCTGCTGTTGCAGAGGCGGCCGCCATCGATGGCCCGCAGGTTGGCGATTTTTTCCACGTAATTCATGGTCTGCCGCCGGGCTTGGGCATCATCACCGCAGACTACGGTGTCCCCTTCTACCGGACGATCGATTCTCTGTAGTTCTTGGGCCCCGACCGACTGTAGCGCGGAGCAGACGCGCACCCGGTCCCCGACCATCTTGGCGACGGTCTCGGCGGCGGAACCGGCCGGGGGCGAGTAGCAGGTGAGCAATCCATCGGTTGGTTTGAGAGGCACCATGGCGCTCAGCATTATCTTCTCCATCGTGAGGGCTGGCACCACCTCTTCCAGTATTTTTTCACAGCCCTCGAAGGGGACGCTCAAAACGACGAAATCGGCGCGTCTCGTCGCTTCCAAGTTGGTGTCGCCTAGGATTGATTTTCCTATTTTTGCGCTCAGTTCTTGGGCGATCTTCTCGGCCTTTTCTTTGGACCTAGATCCAATTATCACCTTTTCACCGGCCATTGCCCAGCGCATGGCCAGCCCCTGACCGAGATCTCCGGTTCCTCCCAAAATGGCGATCATAGCATCAGCAAAAACATTTAATCTGGCCTTGAAAAGTCTTGCTGTTTGGCCACAGGCAACGAGAGCGACCCAAATTTTTTATCTCAGTAGAGATTAGTTATAGGTGCCAATGATGTCACGACATCGTCTGAGAAAGTCGATGATTAGATGATGGGCGGTCTGAGGCATTTGCTGATTTGAGTCGTTGTCTGCCAGAAATTGATTCCCCATAACCTTTGAAAATTGTTGTTGGGGTGGTAGCTGGGGGTGTTTTCCAGAGAGGGCAATTTTCGTCTTTAAATCCCGTAAGTGATCACCCGGGCACCGTGCGCGCAGTATTTCAGCTGTCGGCAGCCCCGGCAGAGTGCGTAGAGCCCCTCCAGATCGCCGCGTTTGCCCAGCTCGATGGCGGCGTCGCAGGCCTCGGTCCTGAACTCTTTACCCGTTCCAAAGGCGACCAGCGTCAGGGTTTTAACGATCCCCTCGATGGTGTGGACCTTCTCCGGTATCACCTTGACCAGCTTTTCAAAGGAGTCTGTTTCCACCTTGGCCACAATCGCGTAAGGCCCGGCCACCGTGTAGGCCTCGGTGACCTCGTCCACGTTAAGCAGCTTATCCAGAACCTCGTCAATCCGCCCCAGCTTTGTCTCCACGAGGATGAAGGCAACCGGCATCTTTACCCCTACTCAAAGGCGAACAGGGTCAAGGTGTTTTTGACTCCCTCCACCAGCTGGATCTTTCTGGTAACGGCTTCGGCGACCTTTTCGAACTTGTCCGCCTGCAGCTTTACTACGATGTCGTGGGGGCCGGCCACCGTGTAGGCCTCGACAACTCCCTCGGTTCGCCTGAGCTGGTCCAAGATCTCACGGACCTTGCCGATGTCGGCATCGATTAAAACAAAGGCCACCGGCATGAGCTCGCCTCCATCACACCTTCGGTATCTTGGCTATGGCTTCCTTGACCAGCTTCTCCGGATATTCGTAGTCGACCAGCTTGCCGCGGAGGAAGGCGTCGTAGGCTGCTAGGTCGAAGTGTCCGTGCCCGCTGCAGTTGAAAAGTATCACCTTTTCCTCCCCCGTCTCCCTGCACCTCAATGCTTCATCGACTACTCCCCTTATAGCATGCGAGGTCTCCGGGGCGACCACGAATCCCTCGGTTTCGGCGAAGAGTTTAGCGGCTTGGAAGACCTCGGTCTGATGGTAGGCCGCGGCTTCCATATATCCCTCGTGGGTGAGCTTGCAGAGCAGCGGTGCATCTCCGTGGTATCTTAAGCCACCGGCATGGATGGGTGGAGGCACGAAGCAGTGGCCCAGCGTGTACATCTTCAGCAGCGGGGTCATCGCCGCCGTGTCGCCGAAGTCATAGGTGTAGGGCCCTTTGGTTAGGGTGGGGCAGGCCTTGGGTTCACAGGAAACCGCCCGCAGTTCAGGCCTCTTCCCGGTGAGCTTGTCGGCGATAAACGGGAAGACCAGTCCGGAGAAATTGCTTCCCCCGCCAACGCAGCCGAAGATGACATCGGGATAGTCACCCGCCAGCTCCAGCTGTTTTTTGGCCTCGAGGCCGATCACCGTCTGGTGCAGCATCACGTGGTTGAGCACGCTGCCTAGAGCATATTTGGTATCCTCGTGGGTCGCGGCGTCTTCGATAGCCTCGGAAATCGCGATTCCCAAGCTCCCCGGGTTATTCGGGTCCTCCTTCAAGACCCTGCGGCCGTACTCCGTCCGGTTGCTCGGGCTGGGGACACACTCAGCTCCCCAGGTCTCCATCAGGATGCGACGGTAGGGCTTCTGATCATAGCTCACCCGGACCATGTACACCGTGCATTTGAGCCCGAAGAGCATCGTGCCGAAGGCCAGCGCGCTGCCCCACTGTCCGGCACCGGTCTCGGTGGCCAGCCTCTGCACCCCCTCCTTCATGTTGTAGTAGGCCTGGGCGACGGCTGTATTCGGCTTGTGGCTTCCGGGCGGGCTTACCCCCTCCCACTTGTAATAAATTCTGGCCGGGGTTTTCAACGCCTTCTCCAGCCTCAGCGCCCGGTAGAGGGGCGTCGGTCGCCAGATGCGGTAGACATCCCTGATTTCCTCAGGGATCGGTATCCAGCGCTCCTGGCTCACCTCCTGCCTGATCAGTTCCATGGGGAAGATTCGGGCCAGATCCTGGGGCCCGATGGGCTCCTTGGTCGCCGGGTTCAGCGGCGGGTCCAAAGGAGACGGCAGATCGGCTTGGATGTTGTACCAAGCCTTGGGGATTTCTTCCTCGTCAAGAAGGTATTTCATCTGCTTCATTTTTTCGACCACCCCTACTATAACCGTGCCCTTTATAAGCTTTGTGCTATTAAGTTCATCAAGGTACAAAATGATACAAACATTGATTCAGCTGCCGATTGGGTTCATCATCGGGCTTTCCGGGTCCCTGATCCCTGGGCCGCTTCTCGCCTACACCATGGCGAAATCGCCCGACTATGGTGCCCGCACGGGGCCGCTGGCCGTGGTTGGCCACGTGCTGGTTGAGCTAGTCATCCTTTCGCTGATTTCGCTGGGGCTGGGCGTGATTCTCCAGGCGAGCACCTTTCAGGCCGGGTTTGGGCTCTTTGGCGGGGTGATGCTGGTTCTGCTGGGCTTCGACGGAATCTCCAAGTTAAGAAAAAATCCCTCCCCCAGTAAAATGGTGGCCACGAAACACCATCCGGTCCTCGGCGGTATCCTCTACAGCACCATTCTGAATCCGACCGTTATCTTCTGGTGGGCCACGATCGGGGTGGCCACAATCATGGAGGCCTATTTGGTGGCCTCGCTCGCCGGGGTCGTCCTCTGGTTGGTCGGTCACTTCCTCTCGGACTTGATCTGGTTCTCGCTGGTTTCACTATCAGTAGTGAAAGGCAAGAAAGTTATCGGCGTCCGGGGTTATAGGGCAATCCTATCTTTCTGCACGCTGCTGCTTTTTGTTTTAGGAGTTTATTTTCTTTTCAAGTACGGGCAGCTTTTGTTTTAGCACCTCGTAAGTGTTGGTGCCCGGGCCCAGCCTTTTCAGTTCTAGCAGATCCTCGGGCTCGTCAACGTCAAAGGAAACCGTTGTCGATCGATAGATGCGCGGTTTAATCCCCACCCGCACCGCTTCCCTTAGGTGCCGGGGGAAGCTTTCTCCGCCGAAATTTAGATCCATGGCTTCCGGAGGTCTGAGAAATAGGGCGTTGGTTCCGTTTGCCTTTGAGGGGGAGATGACCACATCGCGTTCGGAAGTTGCCATAGCAGTGATGTTTTCGATGTCAACTCCCCGGATCAGCGGCAGATCTCCGGGAAGCAGTAGCACCGCCCTAGCGCCCAAGGCAACAGCTCGAGATATCGCCAGCTTAAGTGCTCCGTTAAGGCTGAGGCCCGGTTCCTCCACACCCAGCGCGTTGTTGGCGCGGGCGAAATCAAGTACCTCGTTGTCGGGGGAAACAACAGCGGTTTTAAATATGGACGGCGCCTCGCTAATGGCCTTTAGCATATCGGCGAGCATGGCCAGAACCAAACGGCGGCGGGTCTGCGGATCCAGCACTCGGGCCAAGCTGGACTTTGCCTCACCAAGATGCTTTATCGGGATGATGGTCCAGATTTTCATGATAACAAGCATATTTATGCCACCCCTGTTTTATGGTTGTCTTGAGGTGGTGGGCCTTGGTTCTTAAAAAGGAGATCAGTTACTCCCGTAACGTCTTCATCCCCGTGACCAACCTCTGTCGCAATCGTTGCCACTACTGCGGTTTCAGAAGGGACCCCGGTGACGGTGCTTGGTTCATGTCCCCGGAGGAGGTTTTGTCTCTGGCCAGGCGGGGCAGGGAGGCGGGATGCTCCGAGGCCCTGCTGACCCTAGGCGAGTTTCCAGAGGTTCATCCGTCGGCGAGGGAAAGGCTGGACGAGTTCGGCTATCGCACCACCGTGGATTACCTTGTGGACCTTTGTAGACAGATACTCGAGATTGGGCTGCTTCCCCACACCAACGCCGGAGTTCTGGAACAGTCAGAGCTGCAGCGCCTATGCCGCTATAACGCCAGCATGGGGCTAATGCTGGAGACCACCGCGCAGCTCCCGGCCCATTCCATGAGCCCGGGCAAGGACCCCAAGCTGAGGCTGGCAACCATCGAAGCGGCGGGTAAGTTAGGCATACCTTTCACCACCGGAATCCTGATAGGAATTGGCGAGAGTCAGAAAGATCGCGCCCAATCTTTGTTGGAGATCAGGAATCTGCAGGAAAAATACGGCCATATTCAGGAGGTGATCATCCAGCCCTTCGACCCCAAGCCTGGAACGGTGATGCAGTCGTGGCCGGTTCCGGACGAGGAAACCCTGTTGACCACGGTGGCCCTGGCCCGCTCGATTCTTCCCGGCGTCAGCGTTCAGGTCCCCCCGAATCTGCTGAGCCTTAATGGCTCCGTGGTTGGTCCGGAGAACCCGAAGTTCAAGATTGCCGTCTCAAAGGCGATTTCGGCGGGTGCCTCTGACTTCGGCGGCATCTCCTCCGTGACCCCGGACTTCATCAACGTGAACCGGCCTTGGCCCAGCCCGGCTCAGCTTCGCTCCGCCATAGAATTCGCCGGTTGCAGGCCCCGGGAGAGGCTGCCCATTTACCCAGCATTCATAAGAGCCAGCAGGTTTATGTCAAGTGAGGTGAAGAGACTTGTCCTCGACCTTGCCGATGAGGAAGGCTATCGCGCCGAACCGCTCTAGATTCAGGGAAATCCTGCAGCGCGCTCTGGCCGGAGATGAGCTGAGTGTGGAGGAGGGAGCGCTGCTACTTCAGGCCGAGGGCAGGAGGCTGCAGGAGTTGATCCAGGCGGCCGACGAGGTGAGAAGGCGCCGGGTCGGTGATATCGTCACCTATGTGAAAAACAGAAACATAAACTTCACCAACATCTGCATCGGTAGCTGCAGGTTTTGCGCCTTTCATCGTTCCCTTGAAGATCCCCAGGCTTACGTTTTATCTCAGGAGCAGATTGAAATGAAGGTCATTGAGGCACTGGAAGCGGGCGCCACTGAGGTTTGCATCCAAGGCGGGTTGCACCCTTTTTTTGGCCTGGAGGACTATCTTGAAATTCTTCGCACTGTGAGGAAGGTGGCTCCTAGGGTCCACATCCACGCTTTTTCGCCCGCGGAGATTAACTATATCGCGGAGAAGGAGGGCAGGAGCTTGGAGGAGGTGATCAGGAAGTTTAAGGAAGCAGGATTGGATTCAGTTCCTGGAACGACAGCCGAGATTTTAGTGGACCGGGTCCGTTCCATCATTTGCCCTCAGAAGATCTCCACCGAGCAGTGGGTGAGGACAATAAAGACTTGCCATCGTTTGGGCCTGCCCACGAGCGCGACGATGATGTACGGCCATGTGGAAACGCCTTGGGAACAGGCTCGGCACATCTCCATCATCCGGGAAATCCAGAAGGAGACTAAAGGCTTTACCGAGTTCGTTTTGTTGGGCTTCGTGTCCCAGAACACCCCGCTGGGGCGGGAATTTAATTTGCAACCATTCCCCGACCTGACCCACAGCCTGCGCCTGCATGCAGTGGCTCGGTTAATGCTCGCTGGCCACGTGGACAACATTCAGGCCTCATGGGTGAAGCTTGGTCCTCGTGGCGCCCAGCTCATGCTCACGGCGGGTGCAAACGACCTGGGTGGCACGCTGATGGAAGAACACATAACCCGGGCCGCAGGAGGAAACTTGAGCAGCATGACCGCGGAACAGCTGGAAAACCTAATTCTGGAGATAGGGCGGATCCCGCGGCAGCGAACCACCACTTACGAGTTAATTTAGCACGAGTTCAGCAGGAGCCGTCTTCGATTTTCAATCCGGCAAAGGCTAGGACAGATCTCGCGAGCTTAATCCGCGAGGGCAGATCGGGCATCATTAGATCGGTGGAAAAAGTCTTTAGCCCAAGCTCCTCAATTTTCGGCGCCAGCCCTTCATCCCTTTTGTCAATCACCAGCTTGCCCGTGAAATCGCGATAATACCGCGCCACACCCAACGGGCTAACCTCGTAACCCATCCCACTCATCAGGACCCCCGCCGGGCCGCTTACGGGTGAACTGCCCACGATTGGTGAGACGGCGATGATTTTTTTTCGTGCCTTTTCCAAGGCAGATCTTATCTCCTTAATTGCCACGATAGGACCAATGCTGGTCACAGGGTTGCTGGGACCGATGATGACGGCCTCGCTGTTTTCTATCGCCTCTAGGACCCCGGGAGCGGCCCGGGCAGACTCAGCGCCGTCAAAGGTTACGGATCTCACCCTGTCCCGGGCTCGCCTAGCGACCCAGAATTCGTGAAAGGTCAACACGCCCGCTTCGGTGTCAATGTGCGTGGTAACCCTGTCATCGGACATGGGCAGCACGTTGGCAAGGACATGAAAATTTTTGCAGAGTTCTCGGGTAACGGCGGAAAGGGGGTGACCTCTTTGTAGGAGCAGGGTGCGTCTTTTTTTAACCTCGCGATCCCGGTCGCCGATGCGGAGCAGCTCGGGCCGGCCCTCGCGCCTGAGCCTTTCGTGTTCCTCAAACGTGTCTCCCCTTATGCCGTACCAGGTTTCCTCGTTGACTATGCCGGCCAAGGTGTACATGACGGTGTCGATGTCCGGTGAGACGTAGAGGCCGGAAATCTCCAGGTCCTCCCCGGTGTTGACGATGATGGACAGCTCCTCCTGCTTCACCAGATGGACGAGCCCCTGAAGCAGTTTGGGTGTTCCGGTGCCTCCGGACAGTACCGTCAGCAAGTCATCACCTGAAGAGGTCGAGTTCCGGGGCCCTGATAAGTTCGCGGATTGCGCCGTTTCCCCGCTCGTAGCTGGCCCCTTTGATCAGCACGGCCGGGATGCCCTCATTAGATTCACCCATCAGCATTACGGCCGCGGCAGCCAGCGAGTCGGCAGGACAGGTCACGGTTACCTTCAGCTCCTTCCCGTAGAGGTCCCGCCTGCCGCGCATGTCCAGCAGAGGTTTCATGCCCGAAACTCCGATGGCAGTTCCGATGCAGCCACAACGGAAGGGCCGCCCCTGCGTGTCGGTCACAACCACTGCAACATCTGCCCCCAATTTTTTCCTGATGGTATCTCGAATCTTGGCGGCGCTGGCGTCGGGGTCGCGGGGGAGAAGCGTCACGTGCTCGTGGTCAACGTTGGATTGGTCCACGCCGGCGTTGGCGCAGACAAAGCCATGTTTGGTCCGGGAAATGATTACATGCGCCAATCTGACGATCTCGGCAGATTCCTGAAGGATGACCTCAACCACGCGCGGGTCCTTGTCAATCTTTCTGCCGATTTCGATGGCGCGCTGGCTGGGCCTGACCGCGCGAAGGTCGACGACTTCTCCCTCGGCCTTGGAGATCACCGTCTGGGCCACGGCCAGGACATCACCGTCCTCTATTTTCAGATGTTGTTTTTCCGCTGCCTCTATGATCAGCTCACCAATGTCGTCACCACGTCTGACCATCGGGATGCCTTTTATCGGGATGAGCTGCATAGGGCACCGAAGGGGATTATTAATCCGGACGGCTTAAATCAGATGGTGTTCCCTTGAGGTTTGGCGTAGAATTTGTTCCCTACCTGCGGCTGGACACGATGGTTGCGCTGGCCAAGGAGGTGGAGCAGCTGGGTTTTCAGCAGATCTGGGTCTGCGATCACTATCACAACCGCTACGTTCATTCGGTGCTGGCCCAGCTTGCCTTGAATACTCACCGGGTTCAGCTGGGACCCGGGGTGACCAATCCTTATCTCACCCATCCGGCGGTGACGGCGGCCGCGGTGGCCACCCTCAATGAAATCTCCAAGGGGCGGGCGCTGCTAGGAATGTCATCCGGCGATCCATTTTTTTTAGAGACGGTGGGGGTGGAACAGACCAAGCCGGTCACCAGCGTTCGTGAGGCGATTCACATTATCCGAGGCTTGCTCGCTGGGGAAAAAGTGGATTTTGAGGGGGAGTGCTTCACCTGCCGGGGGGCCAGGCTCAGGTTTAAACCGGGAAACCACATCCCGATCTACATTGGAGGCAGGAGGCAGAGGATGCTCAGGCTGGCAGGTGAGGTGGCCGACGGTGCCCTCATTAACGCCTCTCATCCGGTTGACATCGAGGACTCGGTCAAGAGCATCAAAGAGGGCATGATTCAGGGCGGACGTGCTCACGCAGCGTTTGACTTTGTGGCCTATTTGGCGGTTTCAATAGACAGCGATGGGAAAAGGGCCCGCGATGCCGCGCGGGGGGTCGTTGCCTTCGTTGCTTCATCAGCTCCGGAGAAGTCGCTGGCCCACCGGGCAATTTCGGCCGAGGATGTGGAGGTGGTAAGAAGATACCTGCGCCGGGGGGATTTGGCTAGGGCGAGGGAGGCAGTCACAGATGAGATGCTGGACGAGTTCTCGGTTTGCGGTGGCGTCGAGGTGCTGGCCGACCGGGTGGAGGAGCTGGCGAGAATTGGAGTAACCACTATCGTAATCGGCTCCCCAATCGGGCCGGAACCGTTGAAATCGCTGAAGTTGATAGCGAAGGAGATTTCTGATTTGAGCGGTTAATGGGGAACGGAGATTACTCAGGTTACCTGCAGAATTTTTTGGAAATCAGGTCCACATCATCCAGAAGCCTGACGATCGAGTCATCGGCGAGACGGTAGATTATCCTTTTTCCTTCGCGCCGCGTTTTCACCAGCCCGCACTTTCTCATTTCACGCAGATGGTGCGAGACTAGGGATTGCTCTTGGTTGATTATCTCCACCATGTCGCGCACGCATTTTTCCCCTTCTTTCAGCAGGCGCAAGATTTGCAGCCTTGTCCGGTCGCTCACGCATTTCAGCACCCTGAGCTGTTCCTCTACGCTCATTGCGAGCACCCTTCAGCATCCGATATTTTCCACCTATAAAAATAAAGTCGCGCTTTAATCGAAATATCCCCTCGTTTTTTTACAGAGCCAGACTAGGAAGAGCATCAACGGGACCTCGGTCAGGACGCCGACCACGGTGGCTAGGGCGGCACCCGATTGCACCCCGAACAGCGTGATGGCGACGGCGACCGCGACCTCAAAGTGGTTGCTACCCGCGATGATCGCCACCGGCGCGGCGTCCTCGTAAGAGAGGTGGATCTTTTTGGCAATGACGTAGGGTATTGCAAAGATGACGAGGATGTTGGCGAAGATGCCCACAGTTATCATGCCGATTATTGCTGGTATGGCAAGGAGAAGGTGCCCCTGATAAGAGAACAGGACGACGAGGGTTATCAGCAAGGCCGCTATGGCGATTTTGACCAGCGGTGTGACAAGCTTTCTTTGGAACCATTCCAGGCCCTTTCTTTCAATCGCCCATTTTCGGGTGTAATAGCCCGCGATCAGAGGGGTGACAATATATACGGTCACCGTCAGGGCGATGGTGACCCAGGGAACCTCAATCCCGGAGATGCCGAGCAGGAAGGTTGCCATTGGCGCGTAAAGGATGACCATGGTCAGAGAGTTAATTGCGGTCATTACCAGAGTGTGGGCGACATTTCCCTTAGCCAAATAGCTCCACATCAGCACCATCGCCGTGCAGGGAGCCACCCCGAGCAGGATCATCCCAGCCCGATATTGCTGGATTTGCTCGGGCGTCAGGAATTGGCCGAAGACGACGCTCAGGAAAAACCAGGCAAAGAAGGCCATCGTGAACGGTTTCACCGCCCAGTTCATGAAGAGAGTTAGGCCTACGGGCTTTGGAGACTGGATGGCCCTTTTGACCTCCCGAAAATCGATTTGAACCATGATGGGATAAATCATGAAAAAGAGGCAGATTGCTATTGGGATGGAGACTTGGGCGAACTGAAATTCAGCTAGTATTTCCGAGATCTGTGGCACGGTTCTGCCTAGTAGGATCCCAAGGAGGATGCAGAGGGCTACCCAGAGGGTAAGATACTTTTCCCAGAGGCCAAGCTTTCTCTCTTCCGTCATGGTTTTACCTCATATGAACTTATATTCATAATATCCTAAGCAGTATATAAGGATTGGGGAGACGTGAACCCTAAGCCCGTGAACCGGGGATATGGGGTTCCCCGCTAATAGCCCACAAATTCAGCCCTCGACGTCATCCAGGACTTTTCTGCCGAGGTCCGTGAGCCTGTATATCAAAAAATTTTTGTCCTTCTTGAAATCCACCAGCCCGGCCTCCTTCAATAACCTCAAATGGTAAGAGAGCTTCGAATACTTGATCTTCATCAGGGCGACAAACACGCACACGCACAGCTCCTTGACCCTCAAAGCCCTGAGTATACGCAGCCTTGTCGGGTGAGACATGGCCTGCAAAAATCTGAGCGTGTCCTTTGTGTTCGTTTGCATCTCTTCCTCCACTCGCCTCAAAACATCATCGGAGATGATGTAGTCCGGAGGAACCTTGGACCTAAGCCTGAGAAACTGCTTTTTCCCCATGGTTTCAGCAGAGTAAACTTCCGTCCTGGCATAATAAATAGTTCACAGCCCTGCTTCTTTCAGGGCATTTTCCAGCGTCTCCATGCTCGGTGCCACACCTATTATCCTGATGTCCCTATCGATAACAATGGCAGGAGTTGTCTCTATCCCATACTCCTTGACTTTTTCGTTTGTACCCTCGTAGATTTTTATCTCAACTCTATCCCCGTATTTCTCAGCTATATCGCGCATCATCTTCTTTACCATTCTCCCTCCCGAACATGGAGGAAGAGAAGCGAAGACTTCCACAAGTATCTTCATGCCCCGGCCTCCCATAGGGCAGTTTTCAGGGTCTTCTCGCTCGGACAGACCCCCATCAGTTTTATCTTTCCGTCGACAACGGCCGCGGGGACCACCGTTATGCCGTACTTCGTGAACTCGTCGCAGGGCCCTATGTGTTTCACGACTTCCACCCTGTCGCCGTATTCTTCCTTTATCCTGTCGGCAAGTTCGAGGAGCTTTAAGCAGCCCGGACATGGAGGCTCAGCCGTGAAAACTTCCAACTTTGCCATTTCAACCACCCTCCCTGATCTCTTCTATTGCTCTTTTAACTTCCTCTTTGGTCGGGACTCTTCCGACTGTTATGACTTTTTTATCTATCATTACCGTCGGCGTCATCATTATGCCGAGTTTTCCGGCCTCTTCGGAGAGCGCATCCTCTTTTGTAACTTCGATGTCCTTGTAACCGAGTTCCTTCACGGCCTCCCTTACCGTCTTCTCAGCCGCCTTGCACTTCATGCATGGCGGTACCGTGCCGAAAATCCTTATCTTCAATTAATCACCATTTCAACTTTATTTGAAATTCCTACTTAAACCTTTCGGAGGATCAGTGGGCCTCCTGTATTCCAAGCACGCTTAACCTTCCGAAGCTTTTTATTTCGCGCGCGACGTTGGCGGGGGATGGTGTGTTGATTAATCTTTAAAAATCGGCAATAGCTTGGTGTTTGGTATCTTGTAACCGGATCGCCGATCACGGCCCTTAATATCCATCGTCGTTGTAGTTATCATTTTACGCCATGCCATTTCCCTTGAAATAACTCGGTGGCCAGGTAGCGCACCGCCTTTCTAAATATGAGCCCTTTATCCTCTATTAGATCCCTTGCCAGCGTTTTTGGACGAAGATAAAATTTCACGTAGGCCAATTTCAAAACTTTTGCTATCTGAGATGTCGTGAAATACTTTAATTTCATCACAGGTTCCAATGTTGTGAATTTTCTCCAGTTCATCGTGAGAAGCAATTTTTCTTTCAATGCGTACAGCCACAATTTTGTTCCCGGGTAAGGAGTAGCAATGGCAAATTGGGCAAAGTCAACTCCAACTTTTCTCGAAAATTTTATTGTTTTGTTAACATCTTCATTACTTTCCTCTGGAAAGCCTATCACGAAAGAACCTAAGGCATGCAATCCCGCTTTCTTGGCATTTTTCACGGCCAGCTCTGATTCCTCCAGCGTAATCCCTTCCCGATGAAATCAAGTGTTTTTTGAGAACCTGATTCTATACCGAAATATACTGTGTGGGCTCCTCCATTTTTTATCGCGTTTGCAATTTCCGTAGAAAATGTATCCACCCTTGAAGACGCAGCCCACGAAATATCCAACCTCTCTTCCCTTATTTTATTGGCTATCGCAATAGCTCTTGGTTTTAATAAAGTAAATGTATCATCCAAAAATTCTATTTCCTTTTTACCGTATTCATCCCTAAGCAAGGATAGTTCATCTATTGTCCTCTCCACACTGTGCGCCCGCCATTTCTTCCCGAATTGCAAGGACGAAGAGCAGAACGTGCAGTTGAACGGGCAACCCCTACTTGTAATTATTGTCCCAAATTCAATTTTGTTTAGCTTATATTTTTTCATGGGGAGTAGGTCATAAGATGGAATTGGAATTTCATCAATATTTTTTATCAGCTTTCTTGGAGGATTATTTATTATTTTTCCATTTCTTTTGAAAGTTAAGCCGTTTATGCCCTTGAGATCCCCATCCCTTTCAAGGGCATCAACCAACTCTTTAAATGCGTGTTCCCCTTCTCCCCTTACAATAAAATCTATGTAAGGGCATTCTTGCATGGTCCTCTCTGGCATAAAAGTTGCGTGGGGGCCGCCTAAAATAATCTTCACGTTTTCATTTACCTCCTTGGCGATCTTTGCTATTTCGTAGGCATCTGGCATCATCGAAGTTGTTGCCGTTAAGCCAACTACGTCGGGGTCAAAATTTCTTATTATAGTGGCCACATCTTCCTTCCCATATCCTTCCGCAATTGAGTCGATAATTTTCACATCATGTTCATCCTTCACCATTGAAGCAACATATGCTAGGCCAAGAGGGGGTCCGGTTGTGCCCATGATTCTTCTTAGAGCGCTTTCCGTTGGCGGCGAAACCAACAACACCTTCATGTTTTCTCACCTTTTTTTTCTAAACAGCATATAAAATGCTATAGCGGTGGCTATCTGAAATATATAACTAACTGCTATTGGAAGAGCAGTCACTTTACCAAAAGATGTGATTGTGATTCCCATCGCGATGGGTGAATTTTTCATGCCAGAAGAGTAAGTTATAGCGAAACTTAGAATTGAATGTTTTTTGGGCAAAGGATATGTCGTCACAGTCACTGTTGAAAAAACCATAATCATGGAATTTGTTAATGGAATGTGTAAATCTACATTTTCCAGCGTCATCCGCTCCTCCAGCATCAAGATAAAGCACGCAAGGCCCAGCAGCTGTGTAGAGATCTTGGGAGACTCCCTCACTCCCGCTCCCGGAGCCGGCAGATATACCAACGCGGCCTTCACCATCACCGCCTAGCTGCGGCTCCTTTGAAGGGCAGACCAAGCCTGCTTTGAGCGGGACATGGGGATTGCTTTCTTCGATAGATTTCTTAAATTTTCAACGATTGATGGCAAAAGGCAACCCGGGAAACCAAGGATCGCCTCGTTTGTCCCGATGTTCGTTGCGTCCCTGCATCCGTAGCAACCGAAGGAGTAATTCAGCCGGTCCTCAAGATAGGGAATGACCGTGGCATCGACGCACGCGGCTTGAAGCACGGCCGTTGAGGCCTGCACACGTTCGCCCCCTTTCAAGTTCAGGTATGCCAGAACAATCCACATAAGCTTTTCCACCTCGTCTTCCACGACCACCACATCCGGCTCGTAGTTGAAACCGTCCAAGGGGAAAAGATGTATCTGTTTGATAAACCCGGGTTGCAGCCTCGGCATGTCGGCAAACATCTTCTGCCCCACGCGCTCACCGGAAACGATGCCAAAGCCAACGAGGGCTTTGCCCGACTTGAGGTTATCCGTTAATTCCCGAAAACCGAACGACGACGATGCTGCCGGGCACGAGAGTTCATCCTTTTTGAGCAGGATGTTGTGTCCCTCTCTCGCCTTCATCACCGCCTGACAATATCGGTGCTTGACCAATGCTTCGGCATTCGAGACTTCGCCCTCAGTCGACATTAATCGAACTCCCACGGGCGACCATCTCAGGCCGAGTAGCTCTTTTATCTCTGTTCCCAATTTTCTAAACTTCGAGGTCATGCCGTGCCGCCTCGCCAAGTCTTTTCTTTATGTACCCGATGAGCGGAAGGTTCTCCGCTATTCTTGGCAGAAGCTCGGCAGGAATGCCTATTATTACACCTTCATCCAAATAGTCCAACCCCATCTCCCTCGCCTTGTTTCTTGAGAATTCGCAGGCGAAAGTTATGTTGAGGCTCCCAAGATAAGGCCTGACGGTTGAGTAGGAGCATATCTGGCGCGGTGCCGAGAACCAGCTCTCAACTTTCCCGCCCCTTTCAAATATGGAGGCCTGTATCACCTCCAATGCCCTTCTGGGTATGGTTTCCGCGATTACCACGTCGGGTTTTAAGGGGGCAGTTTCAAGTGGGGAGAGTAGAGTGGCGTACACGCTCCCAGCTCTGAGGCACGGAGCCGACTCGAAATATCTCCTTGCGGCCATCCTCGAACTGCATGAGGCCTTGTTGAAGTAGAATTCTCCAGTAATTTCCTCTTTGGGAGGTTCCGTAAGGCCCAAGGCCGAAGCGCCTCTCTTGCACTCATGGAGCTTATCTGTTGCGTAGAACGTATTGCCGGCCATGGCGTACTTTACCATGCAGCAGTAGAACATTGGGCTGTCGAGTTCTTCGACGCCTGTGGGGATATCCTCTGGCTTGCTCAGTAAGCTCACAGCCACTAACGGGGACTTGAGCGCTAGAATTTCTCGAATCCTGCGCCCGATGCCCCGGTATTGCTCAAGCTCGGTCAACTTCGTCGCCTCCGGTCCTCATGAGCTCTTCCTGTGGTCGGAGGTAAAGACCATCATGCTAATGCCCCGTAGATCATGCCGATCATCGTGGCGATGATGACCACCAACGCTATGTAAACGCCGGCCTTCTTCCAGCCGACCATCCTCACGAGCACGACCATGCTGGGCAGGCTCAAGGCTGGTCCGGCCAGCAAGAGGGCGAGGGCAGGCCCGGGGGCCATGAGCCCTGAGCTGTACCCGAAAAACGTCCCGATTATCGGGACCTCGAGCAGCGTCGGCATGTAAAGAAGCGCCCCGATGACTGAAGCCAGCAGGCACGCAAAAAGCGTGTTGTTTCCAAGGTAGGGTTTTGTCAGTTCACCCACGGCAGTCGATGGGTCATGGGATGGCGAGAAATTCGCGGCGACCCCGCCGATCACCCCGACTATAAACACTCCAACCAGAAGGATCGGGAATATCTTTTTCGTGACCCACCATGTCTCGTGCCCCCAGCTTTTGACCTCGTCCCTTGTGTAGTAGAATATCAATATCACGGCGACCGCGATGGTAAGGAGGTACACGACCGCCAACCTGAACAGCAAGGAGATTAGCCCGGAAGCGCCGATTAACAGTATCGCGATCAACAGGACAAAAAATATGGGGGAGATGTACTTGGGGCGTGTTCTGGCGGCAGTTTCTACTTGAGCAACTGCTGGAGCAACCGATGCCGTCTCCCCCTTTGCACCTCGTTCGAAAATGGTGGCCATGATCAGTCCGACTATCACCGCCATGGAGACTGAGCTTACAGCCCTGGCGATCCCTATGTCGAACCCAAGCACGCTGGCTGTGAATACTATTGCCAGGACGTTGATCGCGGGACCGGAGAACAGGAAGGCGAATGCGGGCCCTATTCCAGCCCCCCTCTTGTATATGCCTTGAAACATGGGCAAGATCGTGCAGCTGCAAACCGCCAGGATTGCCCCTGATATCGATGCGACGCCGTATGACAACCACTTCTTCGTCCTTGCTCCAAAGTATTTTATGACGGTATCCTTGCTGACGAGAGCTGCTATCGCCCCCGAGATGAAGAAAGCGGGCACCAGACAAGTGAGCACATGCGCTGAGAGATATTCGGCCAAGGCATCGAAGCCGGGTTTGATAATGTCGTACATAGTATTTCAAAATTATTTGAACTACTATTTAAAGTTAATGCCTGAATTTTTTGTATTGTTTATAAATCGAGATCAAAATAATTTTCGCGCCTGGTTTAATTGCCAATTGTCCCCTGAACTTGGCTTATGACAGACGAGAAAAAGTTAAAACCAAGTTTTGCTTTTATCTCAGGCTCTGCTAAAACGCAAAATGATCATGGGCTTACTTGTTAAGTAAAGTTTCCAAGTTAACACTTTTACTATTTTAATCCAATATTCCTATCATCAAAAGCTAAGACCACCCGGCGGAGGCTGGACCGAGACACCTCACGATGCCCCGACTCAATACTGACCAGCGCCGCCAGATGGTGAAAGTAATTAGGCAGGGCATGGCTAAAAAAGATGCGGCCGAGGCTTTCGGGGTGGGCAGGCAAACAGCATGGAAGTGGTGCAAGCGCGCCAAACACCGCGGCAGGGAGAGCTTCAGGGATCTGCCTAGGAAGCCGAGGAAGGGCAAAATAACCAAAAAGGTCGAGGCATCGATCGTGGCGCTCCGCACCACGTTCGGCTGGGGAACCGCTCGGATACGGCAGGCACTGATAAACCTCCCCGGGTTCATGAGGAGGAAGCTCAAGCCCCACGTTCAGGGGATCCGCCTGTCTAGGACGGCGATAAACGGGGTGCTGAATCGCTTTGGGCTCAACGGGTACGGCCGGGAGGAGAAGGCCTGGAAGTTCTTCAGGGCCAAAAAGCCGGACGAGCTGTGGCAGCTGGACGTGAAGGGGCCCTTTTGGCTCCAAGGACGGAAGTACTGGTTCCCCGTCTGCGTGGACGATTTCAGCCGCTATCTGCTGGTCTGCGAGCAATTCGACCACGAGCCGACGACCGATGAACTCACGGGGCTCCTGGAAGAGCTTCGAAGGAAACCGGGGAAGATCCTCACCGACCGCGGTGCCCAGTTCAAGGAACGATGGAAGCGATGGTGTAGGGAAAAAGGGATAGAACCGCTGTTCGCGCACCCGTACTACCCGCAGGACAAGGGGAAGGTCGAGCGGACCATCAGGAACGTCGCCGAGGAGTTCGTCAACCTGCTGAGGAAGTTCCCGGAGTGGCTGGCCAGAATTAGTGAGTACCGAAGATGGTACAACTGCCACAGGTTCCACCGCGGCATAGACACCCAGCCAGCGAAGCTGTATCCCGCGTTGATCTGACGGCCGCAGATACCGCCCAAACTCTTGGCCGCATCGCCAGCCGGAGGCTTCATCGTCGATGAAAAAGGATCTCTGTCGGTGAAGAAAATCGACGCTGAACACAGCTTCAATTGTCATTGCGTGGCAAAATGGGATAGTTGGTCGGTCGCGGGATCGTGATTTGCTTTCAAATGTTAACTTAGAAAGTTTACTTAACAAAAGGTCTAAAAAGTAAGACAAACATAATTAAGACTCACAGCCGACGACGAAATCGGCCTAAATCCAGATTGGTTCATTCCAGAGCGTCAAAGTTTTTCCGATTCCCTCGCGCTTGGCCCTTTCGTATATCATGGAGGCCACGGCAACGTCTTCGTGTGCCATTCCTATCGGGGCAAAGAAGATCCTTTCATCGTCGCTTTCCCTGCCGGGTTTTTTCCCGGCCACGATCTCATCAAGGTTAGCGTAGATGTCGCTGTCGGTGATCAGTTTTTCATCATACATTCTTGCCAGAACTGGTGTTTTGCGGTGTTTTACCACGTGCCAGTCATCCACCACTATTTTGTCCGAGTTCAGAACCACTTCATACTCTTCCTCAACATAGGAACCAATGTGGATGAAAAGACTTCCATCCTTAACCCATTTTTCCTTGACGATAGGTTCATTGGCTACCGTCGCGGTGACGATAACGTCGGCACCCATGACGGCTTCCTCCGGCGTGCTGAAATATTTAGTAGGAACTCCCGTTAATTTCTCAATCTCCTTAGCTCCCTCAACCCCCCGTTCCACTGCCTTATCATAACCACGGATTTTCTTTAGTGATGGCAAAGCCTCTTTTATCGCCATAGCTTGGGTTCTTGCCTGAACTCCCAGACCTATCAAACACAGCACTTCGGAGTTTTTTCTAGCCAGATATTTTGCCCCTACGCCGCCGACGGCTCCAGTCCTCATTGCGCTCGGTATGGTGCCATCCATTACTACTAAGGGCAACCCCGTTTGGGTATCGTTGAGGATAATAAGTGCGCTGGCCCTAGGCAATCCGCGTTGGAATGGATTTTTCGGGAAACTGGGAATCCACTTTATTCCGGCCACTTCCCAATCCCCGCCGATGTATGCCGCGAGGCCGTTTATCCGTCCTCGTTCCCTTTCTCCCGGGGGAAGCTCCATAACAATTTTGTCAGGGATTATCACCTGACCAGCGTTGAGGAGTTTAAAGGCCCTTTCAATGGCTTCCATTGTCATCTTCATGTCGAGGCCACCAGCGGCCCTAACGTCCTCTTGACTCAGATATAGAAATTCAACTTTTTTGGACACGAATATCACCTTTAATCCAATCATCTAGGTTATATTTAGATGTTTGTATGGCTCAGTTCAAGCTTTCACAGTGCTAATGTTCTCATTACTTTAACTCCCGTTTCTCCACCTCTTTAGCATATTCAATCAGTTGCTTCTCAACCTCTTTATCCAGCGGATCCGGCTCATGCTTCGCGAGTATCTCCTTGGCTTTCTCCCGCGCCACCTGCCACAGGTCCTTCGCACCTGCCTTTTCCCAATTTTCTCGCGTCTCCCGGTCGCTTATCTTTGGGAAATATTGCTCTTCCATCAGATACTTTAACGTGTGCATTTTGTCCAAATAGTGTCCGCCAGGGCCTGTTTGAGCGATAACATCGTAGGCCAAAGTATCTTCATCGACCTTGATCCCTTTCAAAACGCGATAAATCATCCCGCAGATCTCGTCATCGATGATCAACTGCTCCAAGCTAATGGTTCTGGCCGACTCCAAAGTCCCGGGATAAAAAATGTAATTTACGCCGGCCAAAGATGCCAGCAGCAAGTTCATGGCCCGCTCATAACCGTTCTGAACGTCGATTAGCTTGGACTCGGTATCGCCGGCGGTACCACGACAGGGCAGGTTGTAATACCTCGCCATCTGCGCTGATGCCACGTTCAAGATGCCAGCCTCAATCGCGCCCAAAGCAATGTGCCCGCGTTTCATGTCCATGATGGTAGAACAGGTGCCGTAGAAGACTGGGGTGCCTGGGTTAACTAGTTGAGCGATGGTAACTCCACTCAATATTTCCGCGCCCTGTTGCACGAGGACTCCGGCCAAAGTAACGGGGCCAGTAGCGCCGGCCTGAATCTCAACGCCGAAATCAACGGGCTGTCCCATCTTGGCGTACTCCAGAAGTCCCTCGGTCATGTCGGTTGCATGCTGGAGGGGACTGATCGGGTTCACGGTGGTGTATATCATCGGTTTCTTGCGCAGCTCTTCCTCCCCACCTGCTAGTATGGCGGCCATCTTCAAACAGTCCCTTGCCCTTTTTGTGCCGCGCGCCGTCGCTTTGACCACTTTTGAGGTGTTCTTAACGCTGGCAATATAGCCGAGGACATGGGTGACCTTTCCCGGCACGCCGTCGATGTTGGGCATGACGGCGCCGCCGTGGATCAATCTGTAGGTCTCCATCGCGTCCGCAACTTTGCACAAATCTTCTACGTCCTTTAAATTGGTCATGCGCCTTTTCCCGGTATCAAGATCAAGGATGTAAATTCGGCCAATCATTGGGCCGAAATAAACGCGCTTCTTTTCAATTTTAACATCATATTTTGGATTTCGGGCATGAAGGGTAAATTCTCCCGGAGCTTTCTTCAACGCGTCTTTAACCAAATGCTCTGGAAGGAAAACCCGATTTGTCCTAAAGTCCACCTCCGCGCCGCCTTCCTTTAAAATTCTTAAAGCATTTGGTTCCATCACTTTGACGCCAACCTTTTCCAGAACTTCCATTGTCTTCTGATGAATTTTGCATACCTCGTCTTGAGATAGTATCTCGAGCTGTCCGCCTTTCAAACCAACCATAATCCTTTCCCCCGTGTTGCTTGTAGTGAAATAGCAATTTCAACTTTTAAACATTGCCAAATTTATTGGATGAAGCCAACCACTGAGCGCGGCGGACGCAGGCAGCCAAAGCCCTAACCCCGCGGATCGGATCGGAGTACAACGGAATTCCCGCATTCGCCAGTTTGGTCTTCTCCTCAGCCTCTGCCTTACCCCCACCCAGCATGACCGGGACGATGGTTCTGCCTCGGGAAACATGCTTGGAAATAACCTCTGATATTCCTGGCATGGGGTCACCGACAATCACGACAAAGGCATCAATTTCTCCCGATTCGTTCAAAATATTGAGAGTCTCATCATACATTTGGGCTGTCGCACTGCCAGTAAGGTCAAGCGGGTTCCGGAGTATGCATTCGGGAGGTAACTTTTCTTTCAATCTCTCACGGACCTCGGCGGGAAGATCGGGCACGTTCATCCCGAGTTCCTCACTAGCGTCAAGAGCCAGAATTCCGGAGCCACCAGAGCTTGTGATTATGGCCACATTATTTCCTGATGGGGTGGGCAGACCTGCAAATGCTTTGCAGAAATCATATAGCTCCTCCACGCTCGAGGCTCTCTGGATGCCCACCTGTTTAAAAACAGAATCAAAAATCGCGTCCTTTCCCGCCAGAGAACGCGTGTGCGACGCCACGGCTTTGGCACCCTTGGCCGTCTTCCCGCTCTTCAAAACCACTATCGGTTTTTTCTCGGCCGCAGCACGCGCAACTCTGAAAAATTTTCTTCCATCTCTGACACCCTCGATATAAAGGGCGATGACTTTCGTCGTCGGTTCGTTTGAGAAATAGTCGAGCAGCTCCGTTTCATCGACATCGCATTTATTCCCCAACGCCACTATCTTGTCAACCCCCACCTTCTCCTCCTCAGCCCAGCAGGCTATTGCGGCTAAGACAGTGCCGCTCTGGGAGATCACCGAGATTGGCCCTTTTGTCTTAACCAGAGGCCAGCTGGCACATAATCCCGCTGAGGTGCTGTTAACCCCTTGGCAGTTTGGCCCGACAACTCTAATTCCGGCTTTTCTTGCGGCTTCCACCAGCTGGCGCTCTAGTTCGGCACCCGCTGGTCCCGTCTCCCCAAATCCACCAGAGATGACCACTGCTGCCTTGACGCCTTTGCCACCACAGTCGGATATCACCGAAGGGACAAAACGCGCTGGGACAATAATCACGGCAAGTTCAACCTCTTCCGGCACATCTTTGATGGACGGATAACATTTTACACCCAGAACATCGGGTGCTTTAGGGTTGATGGGATAGATTTTTCCCTTGTAACCGGCGTCGATTATGTTTTTGAATACCTCATGCCCTAGCTTACCGGGCTCGCGCGAGGCACCGATCACGGCGACGCTCGACGGCTCAAAGAAACTTTTCAGAGACATAGCATCACTATTCACTTTTTAAATTAATAGATTTCCTACAAAAATAAAGTTGTTTCCATGTCAGAACTCGCCCTTTAATCCGTAACACCGAATCCTTGCCGAAAACACTAAATGCGGTGGGGAACTGGACAGTTAATTTTTGAATTTGCTTTAAAAATTGAATTTAAGAAAAATTCTGACAGCACCCACTAAACCTAGCCATCTACAGTTTGTTAGATTCAGACCAACTTGCTCCTGCCGCCAGTCGTAACAGTTATCAGACGGATTTTGCTGAGGCTGAGCATTAAAACTCAGCCTCACCAATTTTTAGCGGAATTGCTAAACCGATTGCTCTATGGGTTCATTCACCTTGGCGGTGGAAGTTCCTCATTATCTCGAGCTTCTTCTCCATCGTTATCGGCTTGTAGCTGATGCATTCCACCGGACAAACCACCGAACACAACCCGCAACCCAAGCACAAGTTGTCATCAATTACGGCTTTTCCATCGATGACCTTCGCCGCACTTGAGCAGTTATCATCGCACACTATTTCACAGCGTCTGCATCCCGTACACTTCTCAGTATCGACGACGCCTACCGCAGGTTTGGCTGAAGTAAACGTGGCTACTCCGACTGGCACGATGCGGGAAACTGACATTCCGATGAAATCGTGTACGCTAGTATATCCCTTTCTCTTCATGAACTCAATCATTCCATCCAAGATTTCCCGCCCAACGCCAAGTCCCTTGAACATTGGCGCCGTGGAGAGCTGAACCGTTGTCGCTCCCACCATCATGTATTCAACTACGCTTTTCCAGTCGTGGGCCCCACCTATGCCGCTGACTTGTGTCTTCACCGATCGGGCGATTTCCCAGACGGCCCTTAGTCCGATGGGTTTAATCGGTGGACCTGAATATCCGCACGGCGAGGAAAATCCTCCATCAGCAGAACGCGACAGCGGGTATCCGGTTTCGACATCTAAGCCGATTATTGACAGAACGGTGTTTATGGCTGAAACAGCATCAGCACCAGCTTTAACAACCGCTCTAGCCGTGTCCGGGAAGCTGAGCGTGTGAGGACTCAACTTAACCATCAGCGGGAGGCTGGTGGCCTCCTTAACTGCCTTTACTATTTCCTGTAACTTTTCCGTGTACACGCCTACGGCAAAGGCCCCCATCCCTAGCTCGTGTATCATCGGGCAGGCGCTGTTGAACTCAAGTCCATCGTATCCGCACTCCTCATATAATTTAGCAATCCTTACGGCATTTTCGGGCCCTGTGGGTGAGAAGTTCCCGATGACAACCAATCCCTCCTCGTGGGCCTTTTCAATTCCCTTTTTCATCCTTTCTTTGCTAATCCTCCACATTTCCTCAGCCGGATCGTCCAATTTTTTCTCCGAGTAATACTCGACATCTGGCCCGGCATTCACTAGTGCCATGCCCTCTTTCATTCTCTTACCCACGGGTGTATCGATACGGGTGGTCCACAATGCCGGTTCGCTGCAGAATCCAACCCTCACGTCGTCCGTAACTATATTTTTGGCCACAATTCCTCCCCAGCCAGCTTTGGCAATCTTGTGGGCAAACTTCGGGAACCAGCCCACAAAAGTGTTGTACATCGCCGGCGCTAGAAGAATCGGGCTCTTCAACTCCTTTCCCATAAAGCTAACACTTAGGTCGGTCATGTGTAGAACTTTAAAACGCCTGCTATATAAATTTTTTTTAACTCCTTTATTTTTCAAAACGTGGTTTTCGTTTATTATTCCTGAAAAAACTTTCTTAAAAAAGCTGAAAAATTAATTTTTAGATGTGTAAAGCAAGCCAAACTTTGCACTGGTGGAGAAATTTGTGGCCTGATGTACACATGCCGCCTGTGAAAAAAGCTTCTGTCAACGCTATTGGAGCTGAATTTAAAGCACCCTAGGTATCGCAGAGATCTCAATGATCGCCTGCGGAGACGAATTTCACGTTGGAAAAATTTCATTCGTCAGGTTAAAATCGACAGCTTTCTAAGCTTCGCCTCGGTGGGTCTTCCTTCCTTATCCCACCCTCGTGCCTCGTAATACTCGTCAAGCATTTTCTCGAACTTTTCCCTGTCAACAAGAGTTCCTGCAAGCGGACCCGACGGAATTGGATGGGTGTAACATCTCTCGGGCAGCCTGTCATCCTTTCTGGTAAATCCGCTGAAAATTCTCTCCATGTTCCAAATTCTTTCGCCCACCATGATGAAATCCTTTTCCGAGAAGTTCATCCCCGTTGCGGCATTTAACAGTTTTAGATACAAGTCAAGTGGATAGGTCCACTCAGAAAATCTACAGCCGACCAAGGTGAAAATCGCGTTCACCTTGTCCTGAATCTCCTTTGTCAACTTACCCTTTCCCTCGTAGGCAAGAGGATCAGCCCTGCCGGAAAATTCGTCGCCAATGATTGCCCTTTTGTGACACGCTCCACGGTTAGAAGTCGCGAAGGTGCAGGCTATCCCCTTCATCGCCTCAGGCATCCAGGCCGCGAATTCCATGCCCTTAACCTGCATGGCGAAAACTTCCGATCCCACATCCAGTTTTTCCGATGCCCTTCTGGAACCCTCGGCCAAAAGATCCCCAATACCCTCACGCTCGGCAATCATTTCCACCAGCTTTACCATGGCTTCATGGTTTCCGAACTTTAGTTCCAATCCACCCGTGTCTTTTTTATTTATTATGCCACGCTCGTAACATTCCATCGCGAAAGACACCGTGACTCCAGTGGATAGCGTGTCCATACCGTACTCGTCACACAGTTGATCGGCCTTAGCTATCGCCTCGGCGCTGTCGATGCCGCAGTTTGACCCAAAGGCGTAGATCGTTTCATATTCAGGCCCCTCGGTCTGCGTCCCGGCATAAGGTCCGCTTTTAACAACTGAAAATCTGCCACAGGCAACTGGACAAGCAAAGCAAGCAACATTTTTCACGAAGAGGTTTTTCCCGAAATATTCCGCACTTATTTTGTTCACGCCCTCGAAGACTCCCTCTTGGTGGTTTCTTGTCGAAAGCATGCCCCTTTCGTTTAATGACGGCATGGCGGCGTTTGTTCCGTATCTGGAGAATAACGCAGTCAAATGCCATTCCTGGGAAAGTGCGTTCTTTAATATCTCCCTTGCTTCCTTGATGGCTTCAGCCAATTTTTCATTTTCGGGTAATCTTTCACCGCCGCTAACAGCGACCGCTTTCAGATTTTTGGACCCCATCACCGAACCCGAACCGCCTCTTCCAAAGGCCCTTCTGCCGGCTATGATCGAGGAAAATCTGACGAGATTCTCGCCGGCTGGACCAATACATGCCACCTGAACATTCTTCCCTAAGTCCTTTTTTATTGCCTCTTGTGCTGGAATGGTTTTCATTCCCCAGAGGCTTCCCGCATCAACGATTTCAGCGCCATCTTCTTCAACGCTCAGATAACACGGTTTCTCAGCCCTGCCCTCAATCACAATGGTGCTGTAGTTCGTCCGGGCGAGTTCCGCCCCGAAAAATCCGCCCGCATAGGTGTTCAACGCGCCATTGGTTAGCGGAGATTTCGTCACGGCACACGTCTGGGCGAACATCGGGGCCATCGTCCCAGTTAGCGGACCGATTGAAAAAATTAGCTTGTTTTCGGGAGAAAATGCATCAACCTTAGGATTCACCTCATCAAACAGTATTTTTATACCAAATCCCATTCCACCGATATATTTCCCAAACCAATCTTGCGGAACGGTTTGTTCTTTTATCTTTTTATTCGAAAGATCTACTCTCAAAATTTTTTTGTTCAGATAATTTTTGCTCATCTTTTCACCATTGTCCCTAAAGTTTAATCGCTTAAAAAGATGATGCTGCCCGCATAGCAAATTTAGCTAACTGCAACCGAGATTGATTACGGGTTAGGAGAGTTTTCGTGGGACATATTTCCCAACACCGGGCCTCCCGACTATCTCACCATCTTCCACAACGACATTGCCTCCAACTATAGTGACAACCGGCCAACCCTTAAGTTCCCTTCCCTCGTAAGGTGTAAAGTCCGATGCTGTGTGCAAGTTATCCGCCTTCACCACTTTGCTCTTGTTTAAATCCACAACCACCAAATCGGCATCGGAACCGACTGCAATCATACCTTTCTGCGGGAACAATCCCAAAACTTTCGCTGGATTATGACAACAGACCTCAACCAATTTTTCCATCGAAATCCTCCCCTTGTTCACCCCCTCACTCAACATCACCGGAAGAAGCGTCTCCAAACCCGGTAGACCAGCGGGCGCCGACCAGATGTCGAGAGCGCCCTTACCCGTGGAGGCGCAGTGATCCGTTCCTATGCAATGAACATATCCCCGTTGAATTGCCCACCAAAGTCTTTCCACATCCCTTTCATCTCTCAACGGTGGATTGCACTTCGCTAGCACGTAATCATCGGGGAAATCTTTGTAAGACAGGGACAGATAATGGGGACACGTTTCCACGATGATCTTGCTGCCCCTGGCTTGCGCTTGGATAATCGCATCGAGGGATTTCCTGGAACTTATATGGACTAGATAAATCGGGGCCCCGAGGTGTTCTGAGATGGCAATCACCCGACTTACTGCCTCCGACTCACAGATGCTCGACTTGGCCTCGGTCCAAGCCTTCAGGTCCTTCCTTCCTGCTTTCATCAGCCTTTCTTTCAGCCCGTAGTATATCTCCACGTTTTCGGCGTGAATCATCGATATGGTAGGGGGTCCCAATTTCGACGCGATCTCAAGGGCGGTGTATAGCTTTGCATCATCGAAAGAAGGCAGACCAAGCGCCTCGGCATCGCTACCCTTCAAAAACATGCAATGCTTGAACTGCGTAATGCCCAAATCACGAGCGCATTCTGGAATTTCGCGGATATGTTGATCTGTGAACAGGCAAGCGATGAAAACCACGTTGGCTAAGGCATGCTTCTCGACGGTCCTTTTGGCCTCTTCAAATTTTTCTTTATAAGGTGCCACTAGTTTATCCATCCCGCCCCACGTCATCAGCGCTTCAGTAGTAATCCCTCCAGCAACTGCGGCCCTTGTCTCACTTTTGCAGTCCTCTTCGTACGGGCGGTATATGGAATAGTGAACGTGGGGATCTATGACGCCAGGGATTACAAATTTTCCTTGGGCGTCTATACATTTTTCCGCGGCGGGCAGGTTCGGGTCCTTCGCGATAACTACTATTTTTCCTCCCTCGATGCCAATTCCGGCAGACCAAATACCCTCAATTCCAACTATCCTGCAATTCTTTATCACCGCATCCACTAACATTTGACATACCTTTTTTCCAGAGTTATCTGGCGCCACCCATCGTCAGCGTCATTATGGCCTTCTGTGCATGTAGCCTGTTTTCGGCTTGGTCGATTACCACTGAGTGAGGGCCGTCGATAACTTCGTCCACTACCTCTTCCCCTCTCACGGCGGGCAGGCAGTGCATGTAAATGGCTTTTTTGTTGCAGAGGTCAATCAACTCCGGCCTGCACGTCCAGTTCAAGAACTTGTTTCTATAATCCGGTAACAGTTTTTCCGTGAACCCGCCTTCCTGATAAAGCTTCCAGTTTATCCAGGACTTTGGATAAACCACATCGGCCCCTTCGTAGGCCTCCTCAACGTTATTGGTTATCGTGAACTCAGTGCCGGCCTCTTCGGAATACTCCTTCGCCTTTTTGATGATCTCCGGATCCAAGTCATACCCAGGAGGATAGGCCAAGGTAACATCCATGCCGAAACGAGTCATCAACAATACATTGGTCTGGGCCACAGCCAGCGGTGCCCTGACGTGTCCCGGTGCCCAACACATGGTGAACTTCTTACCCTCAAACTTCCTCATCTTCTCCTTGATGGTCATTATGTCGGCCATGCCCTGGCAGGGGTGAAACTTGTCGTCCTCCATGTTGATGACCGGGACCGTCGAATGCTTGCCATAGGTGCGGATAACGTCGTGCCCCGTTCCGTATTCCTTTCCCGCCGGACAGCACCTAACGGCAATACCGTGGCCGTAACGGGACAGAACTGCCGCCGTGTCCTTTATCTCCTCTGAAGCTATCCAGCTCGCCGTGAGGTCCAAAAAGTTGGCATGACCGCCCAGCTGTGTCATGCCGCATTCAAACGAGTTTCTTGTCCTTGTCGAGGGATTGTAGAAAATCATGAACAAAGATTTTCCTTCCAAATATCGG
>NZ_JBMFOX010000007.1:0-50530 GCF_049969415.1 Hadarchaeum sp. (SeqCode) | reverse complement strand
AAAGTTTAACGATGCCCGCGACAAATTCTTGGATCTCTACCGCGCTCTCGGCAAATGTGAATCCTTAAATTCGGCAAAAAATATCTTAAAAGAAATCCGCAAAGTGCTGACTGAGATTTCAGGGATTGTGGAAAGGATCTCAAGCGGAATTGAGCCCCAAAAGATCAAACAGATGGATTCAACAAAAGACGATGAGAGAAGGTTGCGCGAGGAGCTGGCTGGTCTGCAGCGCACGCACGAAGAATTGGTCAGGCAGGCTACGGAACTAAACGTGAAAATAAAAAATGCCCAGATGAAGCTAAAGGAGGCCGATTCAAAAGAAAAAGAAATTAGAAAATCGATTGAATCGCTTGTGGGTGGAAGAGAAGCCCTGCGACAGAAACTGGAATCGGTAACCAAGCGGGAAAGAGAGCTGGAGACCAAGATCAGAAACATGGAAGGCGACTTGCAACGGCTTCAAATCCAACGGGACGCTCTAGATGGTGAGCTGAAAGAGATAAATTCCAATTTGAAAAAAATCGGTGAAGTGAGCTTGCCCAAAGATGTTGACGCGGGGGAGCTAGAAAAAAGAGCCCAAGAAATAGAAGCCGAACTCTCATTGCTCAGCGAGAGGGTGAACCTCAGGGCCATTCAGGATTTCAGGGAATCGGAGCGCAGATACAATGAAGAAAAAGCGAAGTACGACAAGCTGACTGCGGAAAAACAATCCTTGCTGAACTTTATGGCTGAAATTGATGAAAAAAAGAAACAGGTCTTTATGAAGACGTTCAACGAGATTTCAAAACAATTTACCCAAATTTTCAAAGAACTCTCGCCCAACGGCGACGCCATGCTGAAGCTGGAGAACGAGCAATCGCCCTTTGACGGTGGGCTTGAAATAATCGCCAGGCCGGAGGGATCGGGTGCCGCCTACATCGGCTCATTGTCCGGCGGCCAGAAGGCCCTGACGGCGCTGGCCTTCATATTTGCCCTGCAGCGCTACCGACCGACCACTTTTTATGTCCTCGACGAAATAGACGCCCATTTGGATCCGAAAAACAGGACGAGGGTGGCCGAGATGCTGCGGCAGTTCTCCAGGGATTCCCAGATTGTGGTGATAACCCTGCACGACTCAATAATGTCCGTAGCCGACAGGCTCTTCGGGGTGACGAAGGAAAACGGCATTTCCCGGATCTATTCGGTTGAGCTATCCGGAGTCGGGAGTTGAGAGGATGACAAATTTTACCGATCAGCCCATACAAACGCTTCTCGAGCTTGTCCAGCAGCATAAGTTGGATCCCTGGGATATCGACATTGAGAAGTTGACCTGGCTTTACATCCAGCGCGTGCGGGAGATAGTCGAGATCGACCTGAGGGCCTCGGGGCGTGTGCTGCTTACCTCATCGGTGCTACTGCGAATAAAGTCCGACCACGTGCTGAACGGACACGCCAAGAAAACCGATGGTGAGGAACTTGAGGAAATGCTCGATCTAGACCTACCGGACTTGGGCCAGATACACATTATTCAGTCGACACCCCGAAAGATAACGCTGGAAGACCTCCTTGGAGCGCTCAAAGAAGCCCTCTCGGAGGTCCCTGAGAGAAAGCCTGTAGTCAAAAATAAAATTGAAAAAGTTGTCCATACCGTTGACGAATACGAAATTAACATACTGAAACACATGGCAATTCTGCACAGGAGAATTCTGGAACTGATGGAGTCAGGAAAGAGTCTGACCTTCAGTGCCCTAATTGGGGAGAAAACTAGGGTTGCCATCGCCAGGATTTTGCTTCTCCTGCTTTATCTCTGCGCCGAGGGCAAGATATCCCTAGAACAGCCCGAGATGTTCGGAGAGATCTACATCTCGGTTCCAAAGCAGGGTGCCAAGGATGGGAATTAAACAGGACCGGGCCACAATTGAAGCGGCGCTCTATGCCGCTGACCGTCCTTTAACGCTGGCGGAGATCAAAAAATTGGTTGGCACATCGTCGGAAACTTACGTCAGAAAAATAATCGAGGATTTGAAAAGGGAGTATAGCAAAAAAGGAGGACCCTTGAACCTAGTGGAAACTGGCAAGGATACCTTTACCCTCCGCCTCAACGAAGAGTACATCCCCAAGCTTGAAGGGGTTATCCCTAAAATTAGGCTCACCCGTGGTGCAATAAAGACCTTGGCCATGATTGCCTACAACCAGAACATCTCACAGGCGAAAATCGCGGAAATACGGGGCAACCGGGTCTATGATCACATCAGGCAACTGGTCAGCCTAGGCTTTGTGGAGTCAAGGCCCTTCGGGAGGACCCGCATGCTTCGGACCACCAAGAAATTCGCCAGCTACTTCGGATTTGAGGATGATATGGATAAGATCCGGGAGGAGATTCAGAACCGCCTCCGATGACTTTCTTTATATATGATGAAGACATAACTCCTGTGGTGTTGCTATGGCAAGGTGGCAGGGTAGATCCCTGAAGAAACCTAGCGGCGGAAGAATCTGGCCGAGCCGCCACAAGCGCAAGCGTGAGATGGGCAGCGAATTTCTCGAGCCAAAAAAAGGGGCAAAAAAAGAGATTAAAAAGCGTGTTTTTGGCGGCGGCGAGAAGAAGAAGCTTCTCTACGCTGATGTCGCCAACGTTGTGGATCCAAAAACCGGCCGCGCTCAGAAGGCTAAAATCATAACCGTGGTCCAAAATCCGGCCGACATGCATTTTGTTCGAAGAAATATCCTGACTCGGGGCGCAATCATCGAGACCGAGCTGGGTAAGGCAAAGATCACCAGCCGCCCAGGACAAACCGGCACCGTCGAGGCGGTACTAATCGAGTCTAAAGGCGAGGGGAATTAAAATCCGTGAAATGAAATTTTCATTTCAACCAGCCAATATAGCGCCCTAAGCCGGCAGCATGCATCCTCTGCTTGATGAGATTTTTAAGCTCGGGAATACCTTCCCCCGTCTTTGCTGAAAGGGGAACGAAAATATCAGTCCACTGGCGCCAGGGCGGCGGCAGACCCAGCTTTTCACAGATATCATCCAGAACAGCGTCACGGTATGCTCGAGGGATAAGATCTATCTTGTTAGCGACCACGAGGGGGTTCAGATTTAACTCGCCCAAAAAGGAAAACATTTCAGCATCCACCGGAATCTGGCCCCTTCTCTGCCACCTTTCCGCTATCTCTGAGAAAGAACGGGCGTCCAAAATTTCCAAGGCAAAAATTATCCTCTTCCGGTTTCCTTCGAGATATCGGACTATCTCAGTTTTAATCTTTTCTTGGAGAAATTTTGGGACCCCGCTCATGAAACCAAAACCCGGCATATCAACGATCTCCATTTTGCCCAAATTATAGCGGGTTATCCTCCGGGTGACGCCAGGTCGCCTGCCAATGACGACTTTCTTACCCGTGAGCTGTCTGATGATGCTGGATTTACCGACATTGGACCTTCCGACCAGCACAATCTCCAACCGAACCCCAGATACAAAAAGAGGCCGATCAGGTTGTTTAACGTTTTGGAAAGGCTAAAGAGGAAAAACGTCGTAAAAAAATTGAGTCTGATGGCCGACTTGATACTTAAGAATGCGACGGTGGTCACCATGAACCGCCGCCGCGAAATAATCCAAGACGGCGCCGTCGTCGTTGAAGGAAACAGGATAATCGAAGTTGGAAAAACAAAAAAGGTGAAATCTTTACATCGGACGGACCTGGAGATAGATTGCAGCGAGAAACTAGTTCTCCCGGGACTGATTGACTGCCACGTTCACTTGGCGCAGGCATTGATCCGAGGCTGCGCTGATGACTTGGCGTTAATCCCGTGGTTGAAGGAAAGGGTTCTGCCGCTTCAGGGAACATATACTTCGAAGGAGGGTGAACTGAGCGCCAAGCTCTGCTGCCTCGAGATGATAAAATCAGGAACCACAACCTTTGTGGAGAGCCTGCTGCACTGGCGCTACGGATTCGACGAAATCGCCAAGGTCGTTGAAAAGATAGGCATCCGCGGTGTTTTATCCAAGTCGCTGATGAACACACCGGGATACGCCGACCAGAAAAACGCCATTCCCGAAGGTATGGTTGAGGACGGCGAAACCACGTTAAAACAGACAATTGGGATGATCAAACGCTGGCACGGAAAGGCGAACGACAGGATTCATGTTTGGTTCGGCGCCCGAACACCCGGCGCCTGCACGGTCGACTTTTACCGCGAGATCTCTGAAAGGGCAAAGGAATACAAAACCGGGATTACAATCCACCTCGGCGAAGTGAAAAAGGATATCGAATATCTGCGGCGGGAGTTCGGGATGACCCCTATGGAATTCATGCGCCACTGTGGAATCGTTGGTCCCCATGTGATATATGCCCACGGTGTCTGGATTCCTCCGGAAGATTTCAAAATTCTGCGGGAGACGGGCGGGACGGTGTGCCACTGTCCGGCGAGCAATCTGAAGCTGGCCTCGGGGTTTGCCCCGATTCCAGAGATGTTAAACGCTGGCGTCAACGTGGCGCTTGGGTGCGATGGCGGCCCCAGCAACAACTGTTACGACATGATACGTGAGATGAAGCTGGCGGCCCTCATTCACAAGGCAAGGCTCTTGGACCCGGAGGTGCTCCCCGCCGAAACGGTGCTCGAGATGGCCACCCGGAACGGGGCCGATGCGACGCTCTGGAGGAACAAAATCGGTTCCATTGAAAAGGGAAAAATTGCTGATCTGATTGTGATTGATTTGCACAAGCCACATTTGGTGCCAGTTCGAAATCCTGTATCAAACCTAGTCTACGCGGCTAACGGTAGTGACGTTGAGACCGTCATCATTGATGGAAAAATTGTCATGAAAAACCGCAGAATAACGAGCATCAACGAAGAAGAAGTGGTACAAGAGGCGATGAAGGCAGGATTAGAAATCGATAAAAAGCTGGGGCTAAACATCAAATCAAGATGGCCGTTGAAATAGTTGGCCCCGAAACCGGACATGGATCACGATGAATCCGGCTCGCTCTTGGCTATCAAGACCTCATCCTTGTGCTTCAGCTTGGTGTAAATGCCGCGAAGGTGACGGATGCGTCTGCCGTTGATAAGAATCTCGTAGCTCCCCTTGGCCTCCCCTGTGGTCGGGTCCAGCACCAGCTCAACTAGTTTAGGGTGTCTGCGACTGAGCTTCATCAACAAAGTGTCTACGGTCTCGTCTTCATCAATCGGTATCTTTATCATGTCGGTGCCTGCTTGCTTGCGTAGCTCATCACTCAATCTGACAACAACTTCCATCCAATCACGATTTTATGATTTGGTGTTTTGTCGGCATTTGCTCGGAACCGATTTAGTTTTAACAATTATAACACTGCTGAAGGTCTCTAAAAGGCTTTTTGGTAGCGGGGCAAGAGCATAACAATTTAAATCTGGGAAAGTGGTAAAGGTGGTTGATTGCTATGGCTGAAAAAGTCGTGCTCGCGTTCTCGGGCGGGTTGGACACCAGCTTCTGCACAGTTTACCTCAGGGAAGAGAAGAACTTCGACGTTATCACCGCCACCATCGATACCGGCGGGATGAGCAACGAGGAGCTGGAATACATCGAGAACCGCTCGAAGGAGCTGGGGGCGATCAAACACTACTTTGTCGACGCCAGAAAGGAAATCTTTGATGAGATAATTTCCTACATCATAAAAGCCAACGCGCTTTATCAGGGCGTCTATCCCCTCATGTGCTCCGACCGCTACATCATCGGAAAGCACATCGTTGAAATCGCGAAAAAGGAAAACGCCAAAGCGGTTGCCCACGGCTGCACGGGCGCGGGTAATGACCAAGTCAGGATCGACGTAACCGTCAACAGCCTAGCCCCTGAACTTCAGATTCTCGCACCCACGCGGGAACTGGGCATGCGTAGGGAGCAGGAGATAGAATATCTGGAGAAGAGAGGCTTCAAGGTCAAGAGCGAGACTAAAAAATACACGATAAATGAGAACATCTTTGGAAGAACCATCTCCGGGTCTGAAATAGATGAGAACCAAGCACCAAGCGAGGAGGCCTGGGTCCTAACCAAGGTCACTAAAACCGAACCGGAATCGGTGCGGATTTCCTTTGAAAAAGGCGTGCCGACCGCAGTCAACGGCAAAAGGATGTACGGGGTGGACCTGCTCCACAGGCTAAATCAGATCGCCGGGGCTCACGGTTATGGGCGTGGGTTGTACATCGAGGACGAGACCTTCGGGATAAAGGGTTACCAGGCTTTCGAGGCACCAGGGCTGCTCCTTCTGATTGAAGCCCACCGTGCGCTCGAAAATCTGGTCTTAACCCACCAACAGCTCAACCTCAAGAACCAAGTGGGCAACATCTACGCCGAACTTTCCTTTAGGGGGCTGTTCTATGAACCAGTGATGAGGGATATTGAAAAGTTCCTTGACTCCACCCAAGAGGTCGTCACCGGGGAAGTCACCATGAGGCTGCAGGGGATGTCCGCCATGCAGGAAAGCGTCACCTCACCATTCTCCCTGATCAATGAAAGAATAGCGCGCTACGCCCAAGCGGCTGGCTGGAAGGGCTCGGACGCTGAGTCCTTCATCAAGATTTACGGCCTGCAACAGAGAATCGCGTGGTCCCGAAAGAAGCCTGAGGGCTAGAAAATTGAGCCCGTGTAAACCCACTTATAACTGGCGAAATAATTAAGAATGGGTGTTGGATTGTTACGCCGGGGGCGCTTTGCGCGGCCTATGGAACCTGCCGCGAGCGAATATATTTCATCGATGAAGGACGATTCGGTAATTTTCCACCCTGTTGTCCAGATTAACATCGCCCACACCATCATGTTGGCTGAGCAGGGGATCATTTCAGGAAAAGAAGCCGCAGCGATCCTAAGGGCTCTGCACGAACTGCACCGCGGCGGAATTTCCAAACTTGACCTGAGGCCGGAGCTGGAAGACATCCACATAGCAGTGGAGGAGTTTGTGACAAAGAAAACTGGGGAAGAGATCGGGGGCAAGCTGCACACGGCGAAGAGCAGAAATGATCAGGTGGCGACGGCAATCCGGCTCGCCCTCCGCAAAAAGCTGCTTGACTTGGAAGAGAGACTGCTGGGGCTGGCAAGCACCCTACTGGCACAGGCGGAGAAAAACATCGACACCATCATGCCGGGATACACTCACCTTCAGATTGCGGAGCCAACCACTCTCAGTCACCACCTTTCGGCTTACGTCACGGCATTTCTCAGGGATATCGAGAGAGTTGAGCACGCTTACGAACTGACCGACACCTGCCCCATGGGCGCCTGCGCCTTTGCCGGCACCAGTTTTCCCATTGACCGGGAGATGGTTGCTCGGCTGCTGGGATTCAAAAAAGTGGGGGAGAACACTATGGACGCGGTCGGCTCACGCGATTTTGCCCTTCAGGCGATGAGCGCTGCCGCCATCGCCATAGACAACCTCAGCAGGCTGGCGGAGGAGATAATACTCTGGTCCTCAGCGGAATTCTCCCTGATAGACATTCCCGATGAGTTTTCGGCGACGAGCAGCATCATGCCACAAAAGAAAAATCCCGTGGTCGCGGAGCTGGCCCGGGCCAAGGCCGCCAAGGTGATCGGCAACCTAGCTGGCGCCCTGACCTTGGTGAAGGCCCTGCCCCAAGCCTACAACCTTGACCTTCAAGAGCTAACGCCTTTGCTCTGGAACTCAATTGACGAAACCGTCAGCAGTCTAGAGGTGATGGCAAAGCTTGTCGCATCCATAAAGCCGAAACGAGAGGAGATGCTGGCGCGTGCCAAACGTGGTTTCTCTGTGGCCACCGAGCTTGCGGCCAATCTGGTGCGGGAGGCCGGAATCTCCTTCCGGGAGGCCCACTCGGTGGTGGGGCGGATGATTTCCATGGCAATCGCAAGCAACCGAACTGCCGGAGAACTCACCGTGGAAGACCTGAAAAGGGCCTCACATGAAGTCATCGGCAGGGAAATAACCCTGAATCCGGAAAAACTGAGGAAAGCCCTAGACGTCGAAAATTGTTTGGCCTCAAGGAATGTGGTCGGTGGGCCGGGTCCAAAGGCGATAAGACGGCAACTAACTGCTTTAAAGCAAAGAATTCAAACCCACCATAAAAAACTGTGGACTTGGAGGCGCGCGGTGACAAAGGCGGAGGAGAGGCTGCTAAATGAGGCGGAGGGGCGGTTAAGATGACCGCGGGCGTGGCTATCGTGGGGGCATCGGGGTATACTGGCGCGGAACTCTTCAGGTTGCTGGCAAACCACCCCAAAATAAAAATTGTTGGGGCCTACGGCATGAAAAATACCGGAAGGGATGTCAGCGAGATACACCCGCACCTGCACGGCATCGTCGACCTGAAAATCGAGGAAATTGATTGCGAAAAAATCTGCAAGACAGCCGATTTAGTCTTCACCGCCACGCCGCACGGTGTAGCCATGAAGCTAGTCCCGGAGCTGCTGAAAGGAAACAGCAAGGTCATCGACTTGAGCGCCGACTATCGGTTTGATGAAGTTAAAACGTTCGAAAGATATTACACCAAACACGAGAGTCCGCATCTGAAAGGGGTCTACGGGCTCCCAGAACTCTACCGGGAGAAGATCAAAATTTCTAATCTGGTGGCCAATCCGGGATGTTTTCCGACCGCGGTCATCCTCAGCCTAGCGCCGCTGGTAAAGGAAGGGCTGATTGACTTGGACCACATCATTTTGGACGCCAAAACCGGAACCTCCGGGGCCGGTGCCACCCTCACCGAATCAACCCACCACCCGGTAGCCGGGGCCAATGTAGCGGCATACGCGGCGACCACCCACCGCCACACCCCAGAGATAAATCAGGAGCTAAGCAAGCTGGCCGGCCGTGAGGTCAGGGTTCATTTCACCCCACACCTGCTACCACTTATCAGGGGCATCCTTTCCACCGCCCACGTCTTTCTTAAAAAATCAATGGAAAAGACTGAGCTGCTGAAAATTTACCGCGAGTTCTACGGAGGGGAGCCCTTCGTGCGCGTGAGGAAGGAACTCCCCCAAATCAACTATGTGGTGGGATCCAACTACTGTGACATAGGGCTGGAGCCTGAAGCTGAAGGCGGGCGCGTCGTTGTCGTTGCGGTGATCGACAACCTGGTAAAAGGGGCCTCGGGACAGGCGGTCCAGAACATGAACCTCATGCTCGGCTTTGACGAGACCGAGGGTCTGCGCGGCCCCGCCCTGCGGCCCTGAAAAAGATATCCTTAAAACCTCAGTGGTGCGTCTTTTTACGATGAAACGTGGGTGAAGGCGATGGTGGCAGCTGCGGAAGGTCCTCAATCAATTGCACCATTTTTCAACCCCAAATCAGTCGCGGTAATCGGGGCCAGTTCCAAACAGAAGAAGATTGGCTACGTGATTGCAAAGAACTTCATCGAAAGTTTTCAGGGAAAGCTCTTTCTCGTAAATCCCACCGTCCAAGAAATCCTTTCCCACAAATGCTACCCCAGCATCAGCTCGGTTCCCGACGACGTAGATCTGGCCGTGATCGCCGTCCCGGCCAAATCGGTTGCGGAGGTGTTAAAGGAGTGCGGGGAAAAGGGAGTTAGAGCCGTCGTGATAATATCCAGCGGTTTTAGGGAGAGTAGTGAAGATGGCGCCAAAATGGAGGAAGAGCTGCTGAACCTTGCTAGGAAGTATCGCCTTAGAATGATGGGCCCCAACTGCATGGGCGTCTTCGATTCCACCACGATGGTCGACACCCTCTTCATACCGCGCTACCGGCTGAAACGGGCGCCGCGGGGGAAAATCGCCTTTATCTCCCAGAGCGGGGCCTCGGGAATAGCCTTCCTTGACTGGGCGGCCGGGGAAAGAATCGGCATTAGCAAGTTCGCCAGCTATGGCAACGCGACGGATGTCGACGAGGCTGACCTTCTGGATTTTCTGGCTACTGATAAAGAGACCAAAGTCATCGCCATGTACCTTGAGGGCATAAAGGAGGGCAGGAAGTTCGCTCGGATAGCCCGCGAGGTGACCAAGGAAAAACCGGTAATCGTCCTGAAAACAGGTGCCACGGAAGCCGGGGCTAAAGCAGCGCTCTCGCACACGGGATCGCTATCAGGAACTGACGAAATATTCAATGCCGTGGTGAAGCAGACGGGGATGATAAGGGTCTCCGATTGGGAGGAAATGTTCGATATCGCCCGGGCCCTCGCCTATCAGCCTGCGGCCCGAGGGAACCGAGTGGCTGTGATAACCAACGGTGGCGGTGCCGGGGTCATGATCGCAGACGAGATGGAAAAACAAGGGATAAAACTTGTCGAGTTGGGCGAAAAAACCGTTGCTCGTCTGAAGGAAAAGTTCCCCCCGCATGTAACCCTGCGCAACCCGATGGACCTCGGCGGCGACGCGGACAACGAGAGATTCCGGGAAGCCATAAGCGCCGTAATCGATGACGAAGCGGTGGACTCTCTGCTCTTGGTCTGTATACCGCACACACCCTCCATCGACCTCGAATCCTTTGTAGACATGGTCGTGGACACTAAGGGTAAGAACGAAAAACCCGTTGTCGTCTGTCTTCCCGGAGGTCGGGTGTCTTTGGAAGTGAGGGAGCTTTTTGAGGAAAACGGGATACCGACCTACCCCACTCCTGCCCGAGCGGCGCTTTCCCTTTCGGCTCTGGTGAAATATGGGAAGCTGAAAAATAGTGACCAAGCCATAAAGAATTAAGGGGGAATGTTTCCCTTTTCATTGGTGGCGGCATGACCACGGTTCTCGAAGGGGGCATCACCGAGGTTCTTGGATTTCTGGCCGCGGGGGTTCGAGCAGGCATCAAGCGACGTGGACTGGACATCATGCTGATAGTCAGTGAGGATGGTCCGGTTACCGCGGCCGGAGCGTTTACCACTAATCTGGTCAAGGGAGCTCCGGTAATTGTGACCTCGAAAAACATTCGAAGGGGGAAGCTTGGAGCCATCGTGGCCAACTCAGGTATCTCCAATGTCTTTACCGGGGCTCGCGGCCTTCGCGACGCCCGCCGCATGGCCCAGCTGACGGCGCGCCTGCTCAAGCTGCGCCCCTACCAGGTGGGCGTTGCCTCGACCGGATTAATCGGCGCCTTTCTGCCCATGCGCAAGGTTGAGGCCGGGATCCGCGCGGCAGTGAAGGAGCTTTCCAACTCCAGGGAAGCCAGCCTCAACGCGGCCAAGGCCATCATGACGACGGACACCACACCCAAAGAGATCGCGGTTCAGATTGAGCTTGAAGACGGCACCCCGGTTAAGATCGGTGGTATCGCTAAAGGGGCCGGGATGATCTCTCCAAGGATGAAAACGGCCACGATGCTTGCCTTCGTCGTCACCGACGTCTCGATAACACCTGACGCGTTGAGGGCGGCGCTTCAGCCGGCGGTCGACGAGAGCTTTAACATGGTCAACATCGACGGCGACATGAGCACCAGCGACATGGTTCTGGTCATGGCGAACGGTCGGGCGAAAAACCGCCGAATCACCCTGGAGAAGAAGGATGAAGAGTTCTGCGAGGGGCTCAAGTTCGTGCTCACCGAGCTGGCTTGGATGATCGCCAAAGATGGGGAGGGCGCCACGCATCTAATCGAGGTATTGATCAAAAATGCGAAAAACTCGGAGGAGGCGAGGATGGCCGCACGAGCCGTGGCCGGTTCAAACTTGGTTAAGGCCGCAGTTTTCGGCAAGGATCCGAACTGGGGACGCATCGCCTGTGCTCTGGGCTACTCCGGGGCGACATTTGACCCTTCAAAGATCAGCATCGAGCTGGTCAGCGAAAGGGGGCGGGTGGACCTCGTGGTTAAGGGAAAACCCGCTTCCAAGCGCGCGCTGGAAAGGGCGCGCGACCTCCTCCGCAGCCGGGAGATAGAGATCCATGTGGACCTAGCTCAGGGCAAGGCCTGCGCCACCTCCTGGGGTTGCGACCTAACCTACGACTACGTGAGGATTAACTCAAAGTACACCACGTGAACTCAACACCGCAATTAATCAAACCAAACGAACCGTTGCCGAGGGGTTGAAACTTATATATAAACATGATGATTTCATTATGCGAGGTGTCGCAATGAAGCTATTCACCGTGGGTCCGGTCGCGTGCAGGCCTGAGGTCCTCGCAGAAATGGGGCGGCAGATGTTCAGCCACCGGAGCGAGGAGTACAAACAGCTGCACCGACAGACTGTGGAGAGGCTGCAAAAGTTTTTGGAGACAAAAAACCAGGTCTTTCTCTTTCCGAGTTCCGGATCCGGTGTGATGGAAGGGACGGTGAGGAACTGCGTGGAGAGAAAAATGCTCTGCTGCATCAACGGTGAGTTCGGCAAGCGCTACGCGGAGGTCGGAGAATCAAACGGGAAGGAGGTCGAGCGGCTGGAGACTGAGCTGGGCAGCGCGGTTACTCCGGAGCAGCTGGAGGAAAAACTATCCCAATACCCTGACGTCGAGGCGGTGGCAATCACCTACAACGAGACCAGCACCGGGGTGATAAACCCGCTTCCGGAGCTGGCCAAGGTGGTGAAGGAGCACGACAAGCTGCTCTTCGTTGACGCGGTGAGCGCCATGGGCGGAGCCGATATCAAGGTTGACGAGTGGGGGATTGACGTCTGCTTTACCAGCTCCCAGAAGTGCTTCGGTGTCCCTCCCGGCCTCGCCGTGGCCAGCGTCAGCGAGGAGGCGCTGCGGAGATCGGAAAGGGCCAAAAACAAGGGGTGGTACTTCGACTTCAAGCTATATGAAAAATACCAGGAGGAATGGGGAACCCACATGACCCCACCGGTGCCCCAGATAGCGGCTCTCAACAAGGAACTGGAGATCATCGAAAAAGAGGGCGGCAAGGCCAAGCGGCTGGAGCTCTACCAAAGGCGCAGCGGCAGGATCAGGGAGGGGATCGAGGCCCTAGGCCTTTCGCTTTTCCCAAAACCGGGCTGTGAAAGTCCCACTGTTTCCTGCGTCCGAGCACCGAAGTCGATGAGCGGCCTCGAGGTCTACAAGCGGATGAGGCAGAAGGGGTTCGAGCTAGCCAAGGGTTACGGATCACTAAAGGACAGCACCTTCAGGATTGGCAACATGGGATATATCCTTCCCGGGGACATCGAGGAGATGCTCCAAGCCCTCGCAGAAGTGATTAAATAGAGAAAACTTGGGGGAAAAATTAGCTAAACGCATTGAAGCGGGTGTAGAGCAGTTTCAGAACTTCCTCGGCGGTCTTTGCTCGAATGCCAGAGCCCTTGCAGTCGTGATCCATGAAAGAGTAGCCGAAGGAATAGGTTCCCTGCACCCAAGAAGTTCCAGCGATTGCCTGAAGAACTGCCTCGTAGGCATCGGCCTGTTCCTGCCAGTCGCTGGCCACCGATGTATCTTCAGGCAGGAAATCATCTATCTCCCGGGAATAAACCCCATACTTTTGCATTGTGGACCCATCAGCCGAGCAAAAGGCCACCTCGGAAAAGATAATCGGTTTGTCAAATCTTATAAATGGGCGGGTAGGTATCCTGAAGGACCTGCATCGCCTAGTCTTCATTGTGCTGTAAGTGTCCGTGGAGGTCTCGGCCACTTTCCACCACTTGTCACCCAAGTAATCCAGCTCACCGTACCAATCTTATTGGGGCCGATCCACATAGTAATCTACGGTGATGGTCCCGGGGTAGACCTGCCGGATTTCGGAGATTAAGTCCTTCCACTTCTGGTTGATGTAGGCGGCCGATGTCGGGTTATCATCGTCGTGCCAGCTAAAGTTGGCCAAGATGAGCATCTCCACGCCCTCTTTCTGGGCTATATTTGCCCCGTAAAGGTAGAACGTCTTTAATTCGTTGAAGAAGGCATCATACCATTTGTTGGTGTTGTGGTCGAAGTTGGTGCTGTTGTGGTGGTCGGCGCAGTTGACGATGGAGCCGGGTTAAAAACAAAATATACGCCGGCTACAACTACAACCGCACAAATTGCCAAGACGCCTGCAAGTGAAGTTTTCATCTGATGTGCCTAAGCTGCTTTGTGCAGTCCCCATATGAGCATTTCCAGCAACTGCGGAAAAACGGCAATCGAATGTGATTGAATTAACCGTTTTTCAACTGTAAAATTCGAGGCGAAATTATATTAAAACCAAGACGCACGGCGCCGCTTGCTAGAAAATTTTCAGGATACGGTTATAAGAAATGAGCGTAATCGTGTTTTTGGTTCAGATGTCGCTGACCCCGACGAAATACATCTGGATGAACGGCAAGCTGGTTCCCTGGGCTAAGGCCAAGATCCATGTTCTGACGCACACCCTCCACTATGGGATGGGCGTCTTCGAGGGCATCAGATGCTACCGGACCGACAGGGGGCCGGCGGTGTTCCGGCTCAAAGACCACATCCGGAGGCTGGAAAACTCCGCCCGGTTGGTCGGGATGAAACTTCCCTATTCTGCGAGCAGGTTGATCCGAGCCACCAAGGAGACGATAAAGGCCAACAGCATTCAGGAGTGCTACATCCGCCCCATCGCCTTCTACGGTTACGGCGTCATGGGGCTGAACCCGGAAGGGTCGAAGGTCGACGTGGCGATAGCGGTGTGGCCTTGGGGGACATACCTGGGGGAAGAGGGGCTCAGAAAAGGTGTCCGGGCCAAGATATCGCGATGGCGGAGGATCCACCCGAGCATCCTGCCCCCGCAGGCAAAGGTGGTGGCGAACTACGCCAACTCGATACTGGCAAAGGTCGATGCCCTTGAGTCGGGCTTCGATGAGGCGATCCTGCTCAACCTGGATGGGAAGATAACCGAGGGGCCGGGGGAAAATGTGTTCCTCGTCAAGGGGGGCAGGCTCCTCACGCCACCCATCTCCTCAGGGGCCCTTTCCGGGATAACGAGGGATTCCGTGATCAAGATAGCTCAGGATGAGGGAATCGAATGCGAGGAAAAGGATCTCTCGCCGGAGGACCTCTACACGGCGGATGAGGCCTTCTTCACCGGGACAGCCGCTGAGATCACCCCAATCCGGGAGGTTGATGGCCATAAGATAGGCGGGGGAACAAGGGGGCCGATCACGGAGAGGCTCCAGCACATCTACTTCAACGCCGTGAGGGGAGGGGAACCCCGATACCGCTCCTGGCTGGATTACGTCAAATAACGCGCGCCGTGGATTCGGTGCATTTGTTATAAATATAACAAATATTCGAGCGGCGCGTTTGTTATATATATAACAATTACAGCCGGCGAACCGTTTTTCTTCAAAGCAATACATCTGCCGGCCTGATAAGCTGATGGTTTAAGCCGGCGGGAACGAATTGAAAACGATGGACCCGGCACAACCCTGGATCCGGAGCGCCCTTCTTTATGAGAAACTAGGCGAGAATAGGGTAAAATGCCGTCTCTGCGAAAGGCGCTGTAAGATTCCGGCAGGCCGAACCGGGTATTGCCGGACGAGAAAGAACATCGACGGAAATCTTTACACGTTAAACTACGGCAACGTCTCCTCAATCTTCGCCAATCCGATTGAGAAGAAGCCCTTCTACCACTTCTGGCCGGGCAGCATTGCCCTGACCGTGGGCGGCTGGAGCTGCAACTTCGCCTGTCCCTGGTGCCAAAACTGGACCATCTCCAAGTCACCGCCAGAGCTGCAATCGGCCAGCTACCTCAGCCCAGAGGATTTCGTGAAACGGGCAATAAGAGAAAGATGCCAAGGGACATCCATCTCTTTCAACGAGCCCACGTTGATGTTTGAGTACTCGCTCGACGTCTTCCGGTTAGCCCGCAAGCACGGCCTCTACAACACCTTTGTCAGCAACGGCTACATGACCACCCAGGCCCTCCGCGAGCTGCACGAGGCGGGCCTCGACGCCATCAACATCGACGTCAAGGGAGACGCCAGCGTGGTCCGGAGCTACTGCGGCGCTGACGTGGATGTTGTCTGGCGGAACGTGCGGGAAGCAAGAAAGCTCGGAATTCACCTAGAGATAGTCAACTTGGTCATCCCGGGAGTAAACGACCGGGAGGATCAATTACGGGAGCTGGTCAGGCGCCACCACCGCGAGGCCGGGAGGGAAACACCTCTTCACTTCACCGCCTACTATCCGGCCTACAGGTTCAAGGCACCGCCAACGCCCGTCGCCACCCTGGAGCGGGCCTATAGCCTAGCTCTCGCGGAGGGGCTGGAGTTCGTCTACATCGGCAACGTCCCGGGACACCGATGCGAAAACACTTACTGCCCGGGCTGCGGGGAACTTCTCCTCCGGCGCTACGGTCTAGAGCTACTGGAATCCAGACTGAAGGACAAGAGGTGCCCCCGGTGCGGCCGTGAAATTCCGGTCGTCGGCAGGATAAACGCCTAGCCCCTTCAGCTCACAGCGGCACTTCCTTCGCCATCGTCAGCGCCAGCGTGGCCATCTTGGCGTAGAAGTTGTCGTCGGCCTGCTTGTAAATCACCGAGTTCGGGCCGTCCATGACCGCGTCGGTGGCCTCCTCCCCGCGCATCACGGGCAGGACATGCGTCACAATCGCCGGCCGGCCCATCAGGTCATCCACGTGCCTCTGGTCCAGCATCCAATCCCGGTATTTATTATAAATAGCGATCTCATTCTCCACGCCGAACTTGCTCGCGCCGACCCTGAGAAACTCCGCCGTGCCCCAGCTGCGCGGGAAGACGACGTTGGCCCCTTTGAGACCCTCCTCAAAGTCATGGCAGATCTCGAAGCTGCCGCCACTCTCCTTCGCGTTCTGCTTGGCCCATTCGATGATCTTAGGGTCGATGTCAAAGCCTTCGGGGTGAGAGAGCGTGACATCCATGCCAAACCTCGTGGCGATCAGCACTTCCTCCTGGATGCTGCACCTCCCCCGCGGCTTGCTCGAGTAGGCCCAGGTGATGGTGTACTTCTTGCCCGCGAGCTTGCCCAACTCCTCCTCAACCGTCATGATATCGCCCAGCCCCTGCGTGGGGTGAAAAGTGCAGTCGGCCATATTGATCACCGGCACCTTGGCGGCCCGGGCAAACTCCCGAACGACCTTCAGCCCAGCGCCGTAAACAAAATCGATGTACTTGTCCAGAATTCTGACGCCAATCCCATCCGCGTAGGAATCGTACATCCTCGCCATGTCCTTCACCGCCTCCTCCATCCTCGTCGTAGAAACGTCGATGAAGGCCGGATGTCCGCCCAGTATCGCGGTGGCGGCCTCGAAGGCACCGCGCGTCCGAGTAGATGGGGCGTAGAACAGCATGAAGAAATTCCTGCGGTCCAAAAGCCTGGGCGGCCTTTCCCCCTTCTTGACAATCTCCCTCAGCTTTCTCGCCACGGCAATGGCGTGCCGGAGCTCCTCAACGCTCCACTCCTGGGTGGTAATAAAGTCCCTTCCGTAAAGCTCGACCATCAAAACACCATCAGCCATTAGTCCGGAATCATTTTATAATTTACGAAGCGCCCGCAACTGCCACGAAACTGCTGGCTACTTTCCAGCGCTAGCTATTTTCAGGTGGAGGCTTAAATTTGAAACAACCGCTCCCGACGGAAAAGCTGCCCGGAAACTGCGGTAAAATGCCTCGGAGTGAGGGGAATGCCAAAAGTACACGTCATGGTCCATGGCTGCAGCTCCAACGTTGCTGACTCTGAAATTGCTCTGGGCCTCCTGAAACGGGCGGGCTTTGAAATCGTCGATAACGCGGAACAGTCCGACCTGAACATAATTTTCACCTGTAATGTGAAACTAACCACTTTTCACCGGATGCTCCACGAAATTAAGAAACTGACGAAAACCGGTAAGCCGCTCGTTGTGGCTGGCTGTGCCGCGAAAGCGGAAGGGAAGTTGATAGAAAAGTTGAATCCCAAAGCCTCCCTGCTGGCACCTGACTGTGTCGAAAGTGTAGTTGAGGCTACCAGAGCGGCGCTGGAGGGGAAGAAAACAGTTTTTTTGGAGGACAAAAACAAACCCAAACTCAACTTACCGCGATGGAGAAAAAATTCAGTAATTGGCATTGTGCCCATCGCCCGCGGCTGCCTGCAGAAATGCAGCTATTGTCATGAGCCCTACCGGGGCAAGCTCTTCAGCTACCCATTGGAAGGAATAGTCGAGGAAGTTAGAAGGGCCGTGGCCGAAGGATGTAAAGAGATCTGGCTCACCAGCTTAGACAACGGCTGCTATGGCCTGGACATCGGGACCAATCTGGTGGAGCTGTTAAAGGCGGTATGTGAGGTCGAGGGAAACTTCTTCATCCGGGTGGGTATGATCAACCCGTTGTACGCGAAAAACATGCTGGAGGAGCTTCTCGAGGTCTATCAAGATAAAAAAATTTTCAAATTCATCCACCTTCCGGTCCAGTCGGGATCGGACAAAATCCTCAGTCTGATGCGGCGCGGTTACAGAGCAAATGAATTCGTGGAAATCGTGGAAAAAATCAGACAAAGGATACCCGAGATAACTCTGGCGACTGACATCATAACCGGATTTCCCGGAGAGAGTGATTCCGATTTCCAACAAACTCTGGAACTAATCAGGAAAATTAAACCTGACGTAACCAACGTGTCCAAGTTCGGTTCTAGGCCGTGGGTCGAGGCCTCAGGCCTTAAGCAACTTCCAGGAGATGAGGTTAAAAAAAGATCCAAAGAGGTATTCAACCTGTGTCAAAAGACTTGGCTGGAAAAAAACGAAAAGTGGGTCGGCTGGAAGGGGAAATGCCTGATCGACGAAAAAGGCAAAGGGCAAACCTGGATTGGCAGAAACTTCGCCTACAAACCAATCGTGATCAACTCAACGGACGACCTGTTGGGGAAGTCATTGGAAGTCGAAATCATGGACGCAGCACCTACTTACCTGTATGGAAAGATCTCCTAGAAATTCAACCGATTTGAACCTTAAGTTCTATTTATCTCGATTTTATCCATTCTGCGATGTCCTGGACCACGGCTTGGTCAACATTGCCGGCAATCTGATACTCCGCAGGACCGGGCACACCGGTGCCGGAGATGAAAAGGTGGTTGAGGTTTTCATAGAGTTTAAAAGTCACGTCCTTCCGCTCAGCCCTTCTTTCCACCCATTAAAGTCCTCCAAGGTAACTTGATAGTCACGTCCTCCCTGCAGGATCAACATCGGTATACTGAGCTCTTTCGCAACTTCAACGGGATTATACGCCATCAGGTCCTCCCAGTAAGCCCTAGAGCCTCCCAGGACTATCTCCCCGGTGGCGATGTCGTGCTCTTTAATCCTCCTGACCATTTCTCCAGTCACATTTAGATGCTCGGCCTCCGCATCATCTATCCTTCCGTCTAAGAAGGCAAGATAACGAAGCTGATCCAGCACCATATCGGGCAAGTCCAGCCTGCTGATCCTGTTCCGCCAGAAGCTGGCTGGGGAGAGCAAAAGAGTAGCATACATTAACCTAGAAGACGGCAGGATTAAGGATGCGCCGGAAATCCTCGACGAAGTACTGAAGTGGTTTGGAGACGAAGGGTACCTACTGCTGGATGAGATAACCAGTGTCCGGGACTGGGAAGGGTGGCTCGCCCGCAACCACGAGATGCTGAAAGGAAAACTCCAACTGCTCGTGAGTTCATCGCGAAAAAAGCTTGCGGTGCCCAGCAAGCCCCTTAGAGGGGGGGTGCTGCCGTACGAACTCTATCCCCTGTCATTCGAAGAATTCCTGCAGTTCAGCGGCATAGAGTTCGAGCCCACGACCGCCGGGATGGGCAAAATAGAAAAAGCACTGCAAGACTACCTCATCTACGGCGGCTTTCCAGAAGTTACCCTCGTCGGCGAAAAAACAGAAAAAGTTAGACTGTTGAACTCCTATTTTAAGGACATCGCCGGCCTTGATGTGGCGGAGATGGCGGAGGAAACGGTAACGACGGTGGAACTCTTCGGGAAGTAAGTCGTTGAAACACCTTCTCCGCCTCAAAGTGTTTGAACTTCTTCAAAAGCCTCGGCCATAAAATCGGCAAACAGAGCATCCTCGATCTGGAAAACACTCACAGGATGGTTGCCCGTTCTTTTTCGTCCCCATATTTTCGTACAGCATAAAGGATAGATCACAGTACCTGAGAAAAGCGTATCTCGGCGACACCGGATTCATGTATGCGGTGAGCGGAAAAGTTGATATGGGTCGGCTATTCGAAAACGCTGTATTCTTGGAGCTGAAGAGACGGCTGCCCTAGAACCATGAAATCCATTACTGGAAAGACCAGAGCAGAGTTGAGACGGATTTTGTGATTCGGGAGGGGACTAAGGTGAAAGAACTGATACAGGTAGTGACTGATGTGAGCGAATCGACGAAAAAACGAAGTCCGGGGGCTCGTTGCGTGCGCGAAGGAATTTGGTTTTGAGGAAGGCACGATCATAAGGATGTTGAAAAAACGGAAAAAATTGAAGGGATAAAAATACGTTTCCTCCCTATATGGAAGTGGCTGTTGAAGCGCAGCTGAGGATCCTTCAATTAGGACCAGAAATACCGTCTATCACTGCCACTATTTTTAAAGGAGTTTCTGTAGAAAAAAGCCGGAGGGATCGTCAGGCGATTGTTCAGATTCGGTCGTTCTCGCCAATGGCTAACGTGGGACCCGGCCAGATATGTAAGATTTCATTCGTCTACGCGGCTCCAGCGGTGCCAGCATATGGGACTTGTTTAACGGTGCGGGCCGGACGGGATTCGAACCCGTGTTGCAGGCTCCGGAGGCCCGCGTCCTATCCAAGCTAGACTACCGGCCCATTGCTATCTCATCTCCAGAAAATAAGAATTGAAGTGGCGGGCCCGGTGGGATTCGAACCCACGACCTACAGGTCTCTCCCCCATCAGCCCGAAGCCCTGCGGGTGCTTTCACTTGCCGCGCCATCCAGGCTGCGCCACGGGCCCCACACTATTTTTTTACTACCAAATTAGTATGTATGTAGGTTGATTGGATGAAAACCCTTCTCATCATCTGCGACGGGATGGCCGACCGCCCCATCCCCGCGCTGGGCTACAAAACGCCGCTCGAGATAGCCGACACGCCCAACATGGACTGGCTGGCCAAGCGCGGCATTAGTGGGATAATGGACACGATCGCCCCGGGGACGACACCCGGAAGCGATACCGCCCACCTGGCTTTGCTGGGGTACGACCCCTACCAGACCTACACAGGAAGAGGGCCATTTGAGGCCGCGGGGGCCGGCATCGACCTGAAGCCGGGAGACATCGCCTTCAGGGTCAACTACGCAACCGTGGACAAAAACTTGGTCGTCACCGACAGAAGGGCGGGAAGAATTCAGGAGACCAAGGCCCTTGCCGAGGCGATCCAAAACATCAAGCTCAAGGGGGCCGAATTCATCTTCAGGAGCACCGTCGGCCACCGGGCCACGCTCGTGCTCCGGGGCAAGGGACTCTCGCACGAGGTCTCCGACTCCGACCCCCACGAGGAGGGCAAAAAGCCGCTGAAGGTGGTGCCACTTTTGCAGTCGGAAGAAGGAGCCGTGCCCGCCTACCCCATCATCGCCGGCGGCGTCAGAAAATACGTGATGCGCCGGAGGTGGGCTGCCAAGACCGCGAAGCTGCTCAACGAGTTCTCCCAGAGGGCCTACGAGGTCCTGAAAAAGCACCCGGTCAACATCGAACGCGCCAAGAACGGCCTGCCGCCGGCCAACTACCTGCTCATTCGCGGCGGCGGCGTGGTCCCCCACCTGGTCCCTTTTTACCAAAGGTTCCGGATCAAGGGGGCCTGTGTGGCCGCCGCGGCGCTGGTGAAGGGCGTCTGCAAACTGGCCGGGATGACTGTGGTCGATGTCCCGGGCGCCACCGGCGGCGTCAACACCGACCTCAACGCCAAGGCCAAGGCGGCACTGCAACAGCTCCAAGACCACGACCTCGTCCTACTCCACGTCAAGGGTTCTGATGAAGCCAGCCATGACGGAAACATCAAGGCCAAGATAGAGATCATTGAGCGGGTGGACTCAATCATCAACCAGTTCATCGACTCCTTTGACTTCATCGCCGTCACCGCCGACCACACCACATCGATCAGCGTCAAAAACCACACCGCCGACCCCGTCCCCGTGGTCATCTCGGGCCCGGGCGTGCGCACCGACGATGTCAGGACCTTCAGCGAGCGGGCGGCGGCCAAGGGTGGCCTGGGCAGAATCCGCGGCAAATACCTCCTCCCAATTATCATTGACCTGATGGGCAAGAGCTCCAAGTTCGGAGCCTGACCATCAACAGGCTTAAACGATGGTCAAACTAGTTCTATGTGTGTGATTTAATGAGGGAAGAAGTCGAGGCCGCGATAGAGAAAATCCGACCAGCGCTGCAGGCCGACGGTGGCGACGTCGAACTCGTCGACGTGACCAACGATGGCGTCGTCAAGGTGAAGCTGGTTGGGGCCTGCGCCGGCTGTCCGATGTCGACCATGACTCTAGCCTTCGGCATCGAGAGAGAGCTGAAAAAGCAGGTACCGGGCGTGAAGAAGGTCGTGGCAGTCAGCCTTTGAAGATTTTTGCCAGCTCACCTGGTCTGACAACGCCTCGCTCGGTGATGAACGCGGTGATGAAGCGGGCCGGGGTGACGTCAAAGGCAGGGTTGAAAACTTTAACACCCTTGGGCACGACCCTGACCCCGCGGAAGAAGATCACCTCCTCAGGGCGCCTTTCCTCAATCGGTATCTCGGCGCCGGTCCTTAGCTTCAGATCAACCGTGCTCGTCGGGGCCGCGATGTAGAAGGGTATCCCGTGCTCCTTGGCCAGCACCGCTATGGAATAAGTCCCGATCTTGTTGGCGGCGTCCCCATTTGCGGCAATTCGATCAGCACCGACAACGACCTTATCCACCTTGCCCTGCGCCATCAGATATCCCACCGTCCCGTCCGTGACCACGGTGACCGGAATCCCATCACGGCTCAGCTCCCAGGCCGTCAGCCTAGCCCCCTGCAGCAGCGGCCTCGTCTCGGTGGCGATGACCTCGATCTTCCTGCCGGCGCTCCACGCTGCGCGAATCACGCCCAGAGCCGTGCCATAGTCGACCGTCGCCAGTGAACCCGCATTGCAGTGCGTCAGGACCAAGTCACCGTCTTCCAGCAACACCGCACCGTTCTCGCCTATCTTCCTGTTGACCGCAACATCCTCCTCGGCGATTGCCTCCGCCTCACTAACTACGGCTTTACGGATGCCCTCGACATCCGCGGCCGATCTCGCGGCGCGGAGGGCCCGCTCCAGGCCCACGAACAGGTTGACCGCGGTCGGCCTAGTTCTCCCGATTCTCCTGCCCGCCCGCTCCAGCTCCCGCAGGAGCTCTCCCCTTGTCCTAGCCCGGCTTCTTAAGGCGGTGACGGCCAGCGCCATCGCTGCCGCCGCCGCCAGCGCCGGCGCCCCTCGGATCTTCATTTCCTCGATGGCCACGGCCACCTCCTCGGCGCTCCGGCATCTGACCCTCACCAGCCGCTGAGGCAGCTGCGTCTGGTCAATCAGAACCACCTCATTGCCGCGAAGTTCTATGGTCCTCAAAACATCACCAACCATCAACTTTGGAACCGGCGACTAAAAAGTTGTTTCGCCGCAATTGAGTGAATGTGGAAACACCATCACGGGAACAATATTTTTCGACCGCAAAATTTACACCATACCCAATATAAAAGAATTTGTTGATAAAAGGTATCTCTATGCTGAAGATCGCTAGGAAGGCGGCGGAACTGATAGAAAAACACCGGCACCGCACCATCGAGATAATCTCCCACCTGGACTGCGACGGCATTTCTGCGGCGGCCCTCCTCTCCAAGGCGCTGGACCGCCTCACCATCCAGCACAACGTCAGGTTCGTGCGCATGCTCTACCGGGACGTTGTCGAAGAGCTCGAGCCCGCCGACCTGACCATTTTCACCGACCTGGGAAGCTCGCAGCTGGAGAACCTAGGAAAAAAATTCCGGGGCCACGACGTCATTATAGCCGACCACCACGACCCCGTCATGTCCGAGGGCTGGCCGGAGCTGGTGCACCTCAACGCCCACCACCACGGCCTGGACGGAATGCAAGAGATCAGCGGGTCTGGGGTTACCTACCTGATCGCCCGAGAGCTGGACCACGACGGACGTGACCTCTCGGCGCTAGCGGTAATCGGAGCCATCGGCGATATCCAGAACTCGTGGGGTACTTTCCGCGGCTACAATCAGGAAATTTTGAAAGAAGCGGTCGAGTCGGGGCTCGTCACCAAAAACAAGGACCTGATGCTTTACGGCCGCTACTCCCGCCCGGTCTTCAAGTCGCTGGAGTTTTTCACCGACCCCTACATTCCGGGTGTGAGCAACTCTCCCGCGGGCTGCATCGGGCTGCTGAAGGACCTCTGCATTCCGCTCAAGAATAGCGAGGGCTGGCGCCGCCTTGCCGACCTCGACGAAAGGGAAAAGCAGCGGCTGGCCTCGGAATTAATCGCGCGCGCCTACATGCACGTTCCTGAAGAGCTGGTGAAATTCGTCCCTGGGCTGATCATCGGCGAAGTCTACACGCTGACCCAAGAGAAGGGCTGGCCACTGCTGCAGGACGCGGCGGAATTCTCCACCTGCATCAATTCCACCGCCCGCCACGAGCAGCCGCTGATCGGGCTGGAGGTCGCCAAGGGTGATCGCGGCGGCTATTACCGGACCATGCTCAACCTCCTCCACCAACACCGGCGCAGCATCGCCAGGGGCCTGGAGTTCCTCACACTTGGAGAGATAAAAACGGGGCCCCGTGGTTATCTGCAGTACTTCGACGCCACCGGAGTGATCAAGGACCTGTTTGTCGGGACCGTCACCAACCTGGCGCTCGGCAACTGCAGCTGTGACCCCTACCGGCCGCTGGTGGGGGTGGTGAGGGAAAACGGGCGGGCCAAGATCTCGGCGCGGTGCTCGCGGCTTCTGTTTTTAAAGGGCTTCAACATGTCGCGGGCCATCCGGGCCGCGGCGGAGGCCTGTGGTGGAGAAGGCGGCGGTCATGCCGTGGCCTGCGGGGCAGAAATCGGCGAGGAAAAAGTCCCTCGATTTTTGGAAAAATTTGAGGAACTGCTGCTGGCACAGGCTAGGTGAAATACCGTCCTTATCTCAACTGTTGAGACGGTTAAGTCTTTTTCTCAGGCCCTTTTGCCCTTTCTTCGCTCCTGCAGCTCAAACAGCTCCTCGATCTCCTGGACAGTCGTCGCCTCCTCCGGCCGCCTGTCCTCCCTCACCCTCAAGAATCTCGGGAACCGCAGCCCCATTCCGCTGGTGTGCTTTTCCTCCGGGCTGACCTGGATCTCCTCATAGGCTACCTCAAAGACCACCTCCGGCCTGAAGTAGGCGTCGCAATCGATCTCGATCTCCACATCTTCATGGGGCTCCTTTATCTGGAGCTTCTTGAACATCTTGGTCAGCTCCACCAGATCCTCGTCCGTGTACCCAGAGCCGCATTTAGTCACCGTCTTGAACCTCCCCGTTTCGCTGTCCCGGGCCGCCAGCACGTAGCTGCCGAAGACCCCCGCCCGCTTCCCCTTACCAAACAGACCCCCGACGACGACCAAGTCCAGCGTCTCCAGCGTGGGTTTCAGCTTCAGCCAGAGGAACTCGCGGCGGCCGGCCCGATAGGTGGACTGCAGGTCCTTGGCGACCAAGCCCTCGTGGCCAATCCTTATGGCGTAATCGCAGAACTCCTGGATCTCCTTGGCATCGGAGAGTATCCTCTGCTCCACCAGCCTCACCCGGCCCTCAACTTCCTCCACAATTTTCTCCAGCATTTCCCGGCGCTTGGTGTAGGGCTCGTCCAGCATCATCCTGTTTTCGACCAGCAGGACATCAAAGATGTTATACTCCACCGGGATTGCCTCGGCCGATTTCTCGACCCCATACTTCCTCCGCCGCTTGAGGACCTCCTGGAAAGGCATCGGTTTTCCGGTCTTTTTATCCAGAGCCACCAGCTCGCCGTCGACGATCACCCGGCTGGGCTTGAGCGCCTTCAGCAAAGGCGGCAGCAGGTCGGGGAACATATCGGTGTAGTTCTCCATCCTCCGGGTGAAAAGGTAGATCCTTTCCACGTCCTTGTGCACCTGAATTCTTATTCCGTCGAGCTTGATCTCAAAGGCCGCCTTACCCTTCATTCGCTCCAGAATCTCCTGGATGTCCTCGGCCCGCTGCGCCAGCATTGGGTTCACGGGATGACCGACTATGACGCCTAGACGGCGCAACCCTTTAGCCCCGCCCTCGGCGGCGGCCCGGGCCACCAGCGAGTAATCAGTCGTGAGCATGTAGGCGTGCTCAACCTCCTCGGGATCGACATTGAAGGCGGTGGCGATCGCGTCCCGAAGCCGCCCCTCGGCCACCCCGATTCGCAGATCGCCCAGCACCGTCCTGATGATGAACTTCGCCTCCAAGGGCTGGCTGCTGGTGAGGAGCTCTGAGATCGCGAGTATCTTGCGGTCGACGGATCCCTCGCCCGTTATCTCCGGCAGCCTCCTTATCCCCTCAAAGACCCTTTTCACCGTGAGCCGCTCAGTAAAGAGCGTGACCTGTTTCTTTTTCTCCATCAGCCTCCGGGCCACCTCACCCAGGTCACCAATCTCCAGCATCAACCTCTCCACCTCGCTCAGCGAGTAACCCGAGGCGTTGGAGACGGCCTTCTTGAGCTGCGCCAGCCCGACCCCGCTCTCCTGGGAAACATAGGCGGGCGTGGTCCGGCCCAACAGCAGTAGCACCACCCGCTCAATCTCCTCCGCCGGGGTCTGTCGAAGCAGCTCCGCGATAATGGCGTTCTTCTCCAAGTAAGAGGGAGTCTTCTCCAGCCTCTCAAAGACCTCGGCTAGCTTCAGATACTCCATTTCAATCAGTTAATAGTGGGTGGGCAGGGGTAAAATCCTTAAGTTGAGGGGCCCAGCGACTCGATGATCTTGCTGCCTGGGTCAATTTTGGCTAGGATTTTCCCCTTCTCGAATATCCTCACCACCCCATTCTCACCGGAAACGGTGACCCCTTTGGCCCTGGTGGCCGCCGTGATTGCCGCGACCGCAAGATGCCTGGTACCGAGGCCGGGGGGAATCTCCACGGACACGTTCGCGTCCAGATATCTCTGCGCGGCTACCACCACGCCCTCGTCATCGACAATGAAAGCGCCATCAAAAAAGGCATATTTCTTCAACAGGTCCCACTGCCTCCGGTCCCTGATGCTCACCTTGTAACTCTTGAATGGATTTATCATCAGCTGGCGGGACAGCCGCAGCACCGCCTTGACATCTCCCACCACAAAGGATGCGCCCAGCGGCTTGCCGTCGGGACCGCTCTTGGCGAGGTCAAGCGAGAGCTCCACCGCGGCCGCAAGAACCGGGTTGGATTCCAGGAAGTTGACCAAGGAAATCTCCTCGTTGACCTCGGTGCAGATTATTGAATCGGACATGTCGGCGAAACCGTTGCCCGTGAGGCAGACCACCCTCTCCCCAAGATGAATCACTCCCTGCTGGAGCCCGCAGGCGATGGCGTGGTGGGCCTGGCTGGCCCGGTCGTGAGGCCGGGCCGCGAGCTTCAGGCACTGGAAAGAACCTTTCAGGCTCAGCTGCCGGTAGGCATCGGGGTTGGGGGTGGCCACGATCAGTTTTATCGGCCTGCCGTTCCGATCGGTGATCTTCATCTTGGTAAAAAACTCGCAGTTCTTCCCTGTCTCGGTCAGGGCCAAAATAGCGTCAGCTTTTATCTCCTGAGCAACTTTAACCGCTGCCTCGGCCAAAGCTCTGGGGACATCCATCTCATCATTACTCCGTCCCCCTACCGCCTCGGTCAGCGGTATAATTTATGAAAACAGGGGATTAAAACCCTTTCTCCAGCCGAATTTCGTGACCCAAACTTACCTCAAGCCGGCTTACCGTTCCCGCGGGCAGCTCTATGAGGTAACTCGAAACCACACGGGAGCGGTGGAAGCGCCAAGGCCTCAGCGAATTCCTGACCTCGACCACTCTGAAGCCGGCGTCCAGATAGATCAGGTCAATCGGGAAGCGGACGAAAAACATGTGCACGCTGTTCCGTCCCGGCCTTGCAAAGATGAAAAACAGCGCCTCACCCGGCAGGAGGCTTTTCCGGAACATGAGCCCCCGGAGGCGGCTGAAAAAGCTGTTGGCCAGCATGACCCGGCGGGCGATGGTGGCCCTGGTGGTCCGGTCAACCAGCCTGAAACCGTTGTCCCGGGTCGGCATCAAGATATTTTAACGTGGCGGGATTATTTGAACTCGAACCTATGCTCACTGAAACAAGTTTTCGCGACACGGTTGTAGAGATGATCCGGCGGGCCGAGACCACGCTGCCCCGTGATGTGCTGAGCGCCCTCAGGCGGGCCCTGAACCGGGAACGGGAGCCCCTCGCGAGGTTTCACCTCAAAATGATGCTGGAAAACCTGTCTCTGGCTAGGAAGCTCCAGGCCCCGATCTGCCAGGACACCGGCACCTTCACCTTCTTCGTGAAGCTTGGCCTGAAGCGAGGGCTGCGGTTCGACCTCGGAAAGGCGATGACGGAGGCGGTGAAAATCGCGACGCGGGAGGTGCCGCTCCGGGCCAACGCGGTCGATCCCCTCACCAGAAGGCCATCGCCATCGAACACCGGTCGGGACCAGCCGGCCGTCCATATCGAGATAACGCCGGGCAAAGACCTGGAGCTGGAGCTGCTGGTGAAGGGTGCCGGAACTGAGAACTGCAGCCGACTCTTCATGATGCGGCCCACGGCAGGTGTTGCTGCCATCGAAGAGGTGGTGCTAAAGGCGATCGAGGAAGCAGGCGGTAAAAGCTGTCCACCCAATATCGTGGGGGTCGGAATCGGCGGCAGTATGGAGACGGCGACGCTGAGGGCCAAGCAAGCGCTACTGCGACCGCTAAACGTGAAAAATCCCGACCCAGAACTCGCGAAACTGGAGCACCGACTCGAGTCGTCCGCGAACAAGCTCAACATCGGCCCTATGGGACTCGGTGGCAAAACTACTGTCCTTGGAGTTCGCATAGAAAAAGCCGCCTGCCACACGGCAAGCCTCCCCGTGGCCGTGGCCTTCCAATGCTGGCCGGCGCGGCGGTCCAAGGCAAAGCTGGTGAACGGCAAACTCAGGGTGGTGGAACCTTGAAGATGAAGCGGCTGACGACACCGCTGGAGGAGAAAGCCATCAAGGGGCTGCGCGCCGGAAATCTTGTCACCATCACCGGGTCAATCGTCACGGCTAGGGACAAAGCCTACTCCCGAATAATCTCCGGGAAAAAGCCGCCGATTGACCTCAGAGGTGGAGCTGTCTACCACTGCGGGCCCCTCACCAAATTAACCCCGCAGGGTTGGCAGGTGATCTCGGCCGGACCCACCACCAGCGCCCGACTGGATCCGATGGAGATTGATTTCATCAAGGCCACCGGAGTCAGGGCGCTGATCGGCAAGGGTGGTGTGGGTGAAAACGTGGCCAAAGAGATGGGCAGGCTCGGCTGCATCTACTTGGCCTTCCCCGGTGGGGTGGGGGTTCTGGCCGCCAGTCGGATAGAAGGGGTGGAAAAAATAATCTGGGAGGAGCTGGGCCCAGAGGCCATCTGGGTGCTCCGAGTCCGAGATTTCGGGCCGATGGTGGTCGCCGTTGACAGGCGAGGCAACAACCTTTTCAAAAGGCTCTGAAACCAGCATCAAAAATTTGACGTAAGACAACAAAATTCTTACAACCTGTTTTTAACATGGTGGTTTTTCTGGAATTTTTCAAGCAATCGTAAAAATCACATATATGGTATGGGTATCACCGCTACCTGAGCGATAAGCGTTTGTCATCTCGTCAATGCGATGGGTTTGGATTACCTGGCCAGATGTCTAACTCCAGATGGCCAAATTTCCCGCAATATTTTCTAAACCTAAAATCGACAGACCTACCGCTCACTGGGCAAATAAAAAAATAAAAAGGGTAAAAGGGGAAGTGGTGGCGTTTTTCCCCTTTTTATCTCCTGCGGAATATGGCGATTGCAGCCAGGATCAACGCAACTATCACGATGATAATTGCGTAGGTCGACCACGGGGTAACGGTGCGCGTCACTGTAATGCTGACCGGAGTGCCCACGTTAACACCATCGGTCGCTCTGGCAACGATGGTGTTCATGCCCTCGGCCAAGGCAACGCTGTAGGTGAAGGTGCCGTCAGAGCTGATCGGTACCTCGACCGATCCCACTCCAACCTGCAACGTCAGCGTGATGTTGGAGTAGGACTCCCAGGCATCCTTCGTCACCTTACCGGTGATCTGGATGGTGGCTTGGTCTGTGGTGGTTCCGCTCGCCGGTGAGGTTATCTCCACCGACGGGGCTTTGGCGTCGTAAATCAGGTAGCCGTAGATTGTCTTGGTGCTCTCGTTACCGCCGGCATCTGTGGCCGTCACCGCGATGCCCACCGTCTTGCCCGCGAAGCCGGACAAACTAACGGAAGTTGTCCAGGCTCCCGTGGCGCTGGCGGTGGTCGCACCTGCGGTGTACTCGGTCCAGGTCACACCGCCGTCAGTGGTGGTGTAGACCTTGATCTTGTAGTTGGCCGTGGCAGTACCGGCTAGGTTCAGTGTGGAGACTGAGGTCGCTTTGGCCAACGCTGCGGTGGCACCAGCAACCAGGCTTCCAGCCAAGTTGGCCGGAGGAGCTGGGGTGTAGAGCAGGTAGCCGTACAGCTGCTTGTCACCCTCGTTGCCAGCCAAGTCCGTCGCCGACACCGCGATGCCCACCGTCTTGCCCGCGAAGCCGGTCAAGTCGACAGTAGTCGTCCAGTTAGAACCCGCGGTGGTCCTACCAGCAGCATACTCCGTCCAAGTGACGCCGGCGTTGGTGGTGGTGTAGACCTTGATCGTGGCCTTCGACTCAGCAGTGCCGCTCAGAGTTACTGAAGGAACTGTGGTTGCGGTCGGGACGGTCGCGGTTCCTCCCGTTATAGTTCCGGCCAGACCGGTTGGTGCAGCTGGAGCCACAGTATCAATGTGGAACTTGAAGATCGCTTCAGAGTATTGCAGGTTGTCACCGGCCCTTACGTAGATGTGGTACAGGTTGTCAGGCAGCTCCGTCGGGTACTGGTTCTCGAAAGTAGCTGACTTGAAAGGCCCCACAATCGTGCTCGAGGCGGCCAAGGTGTCGACTACTGTGTTGTCGTCCCGGCGCAGCTGAACGGTGTAACCCGTGTTGTCGGCAGCGTTAAAGCCGGTGTTTTCAACCCCCAGCGTGGCATCGGATATGAGCACCCTAATCAGCGGCGTGTTGTCGTTGATGTACTCCTTTGACGGAGCGGTGATGCTGATCGAGGGCGCCACGGTGTCCACGGTGACGTTTTCATAGTTTTCTGGACCCTCGTTGCCCGCCTTGTCGATGTACTTGATACCAACTTCCTGCTTGCCCTCAGACAAGACGATGTCCTTGTAGAAGTAGCCCGAAGAGTCAGCGCTGACGGTGAACACCTGCGTCCCAACCCGGATCTTGACGGTAATTCCTTCTTGAGGTCCAATCACGTCCAAGAAGTTATCCTGTGCTGTGCCTTCAATAGTCCATTCCTTAACATTTGTCTGGAGTCCCGGAGCCGGCGTTCTGGTGGCATTCTCGGTTATCCAAGCGGTAAGTGCCGAAAGGTTAGGCGCAGGCGGTGCCCGTCTGTCTATGGTGAAGCTGTCCGTCGCGCTGCTTCCCGTGTTTCCAGCCAGATCCTCGTAATCGGCACCGATGACGTAGACCTTGGCCAGTCCATCGCGGCTTAAGTTGTCGCTGGTGGTGTAAGTACCGGTCCAGACCTTCTTGTCGGCAGATGGGGTCATGGTTATCTGAACGTTCTCCCCGTTGTTCTCCTCGACCATCACGTTATCTAGCTTGGCCAAGGCCTCGCTCGCCGTCACCTTGATGGTCACCTTGGTGTTGGCCTTTACGTATTTGGGAGATACTTCCACGGTAACCGTCGGTGAGGTGGCGTCAACGGTTACGGTTATTTCTGAGATGATCAGGGCCCCGGCTTTGTCCTTCGCCCTCACGTAGATGGTGTAATCGCCGGTGGTTGGAGGCGTGGTCACGGTAAATGGAAACGCTAGGCTTCCACCTGCAGGAATCTTGTTGTCACTGATGCCTACCCACTCAAGCGTGGAGCCGGAAACGGACTGAGACCAACCGTTCGGGCGATTCTCCACATCAGTGGCGACGTAGATGTTCTCGCCGGCCTTTCTGATTACCTCGGTGTTCTCGTACAGCATTAAATTGGCACCTGAGTTCAGCACCACTTTTGAACCGGCTGGCAACACTACCTTGTTTTCAGGATAGGTCAGTGTAACATAAGCACCCGCTACCAACGTGTACGTGTCAATGCCCACCTTTGTCGACACCGCGTGCTGGGTTATCCAGCTGCTTCCGTCGCTAACTGTTACCGCCGTGTCTTTCAAGAGTACGACATTTTCTGCGCCGGTTACTCCTCCAACGTTAACATCGTCGTGCACCTTCACGTGGGCATCGTCCACCAGCGTGTAGATACCACCAGACTTCCGAACCACTATGGTTTCAGCCAGCGTGACCACATCGTTCTCTTTCAGAGCCAGCTTAGTGTCCTCATTCAAATTCACATTTTCCCCGCCTAGGTTGTCGGTAGTCACCGCCGCGGCTTTCTTTATTCTCACGTTTTCCAACAGAACCCTGTTTGCAAGAGGAGATCCCGGTGTGTTTTCAACGCGTACATTTTCATCCGCGAGTCGAATCACTTCCGTGTCTGCCGGTATCGTAACCGTACTACCGGCAAGTATTTTTACTTTGGTTCCTGCCGGTATGACCACGTTCTCGTTGTCGACGGCGGCCAGTTGTGCATCAGTGCCCGCCGGAACCGCCGCCAATACTTCCGGTCCAGTGAACCCAGAGGGCAGGATAATCCTGACGTTGTCAATCGCGTCAGGTCCGTTGTTTTTAACCGTAACGGTCAAAGTTACCTTTTTGTTGTAGGGCAGAAGCGTCTTGTCAATCGACACCGTTTGGGTGTGGGTGGCGCTCACGCTACTTGTCGACATTACTAGCATCATTGAAACTACCATTAAGGCTGCAATCACTTTCGCCAATTTCAGTTTCACTTATTCATCTCCTTTAATTTTACGAGGTAAACTCTTTACTGGGCTCTATTTAAGCTTTTCTGCCAGAAAAAATCCCGAAATTGAAAGAAAAAGGCTTAAATAACTTTTTTAACTACGTTGAACGTTAATACCATTATCGTCAATCGTCGTGAAAATAGGGGGGTATTTAAATACAACTTCAAAAGGAAGCCTCAAAATGGAGAAGCTGAGAAAAAAACCATCGTCGCACTCAAGCGTCCGCCTTCTCTAAACCGCCACGACCATTGCTCGCCTCGAAAACTAGTTTGGAGAAAAAATCCCTTGAAAAGAAGAAACACGTTTCAACGAAAAGTTAAAAAAGGCGCCGTGCTACTGACTTGCGGTTGAGGAAATGGTTAGCGCTAGGCTGCCCGCCACATTTCTGATCCTCTGGGGTATGTGGATAGCCCTGACCCTCTCGCTCGACCCCTCCGAGCTGCTGGCCGGAGCCGTGGCGGCGGCCTTGGTCTCGGCGCTCTCCTACGGCCTCCTTTTCCATGGCGGAATCAGGGAGAAGCTAAGTCCCGCCCGCCTCGGCTATGCCCTGGCCTACATCCCCTCCTACATCCTGGCAGAGGTCAAGTCTCACCTTGATGTCATCAGGCGCATCGTCGACCCACGAATGCCCATCAACCCGGGGATCGTCAAGATCAAGACCGGGCTCAAGACCGACCTCGGCCTGACCGGCCTGGCCAACGCCATCACGATGACCCCCGGTACCCTCACGGTGGATATCGTGGAGGAGGAGCCCTGCCTGTACATCCACTGGATCGACGTGAAGACGACCGACCCGGAGCAGGCGGGCAAGGAAATCGGCGGCGGCTTTGAGAAGTACCTGAGGAGGATCTGCGGATGATGCTGCTCTGGATTGTGCTGATCGCCGTGGTTGCCATCCTGATCTGCGCCATCAGGGCGGTGCGCGGCCCCACGGCGCCGGACCGGATTTTGGCCTTCGACGCGATAACGGGCTTGCTGACGGCGACGCTGGTAATCCTTGGCGTTCACTACCGGATTTCAATGCTGTTGGACATAGCGCTGGTGTATGCGCTGCTCGCCTTCTTGGGGACCCTCGCCATCGCCAAGTATCTGGAGGGCAGGAGTGTGGAATCATGATCGAGTATCTGGCCTACCTGCTACTGATCATCGGCTCGGCCTGCTCGGTGATCGGCGCCATCGGCATCGTCAGATTCCCGGACTTTTACACCCGAGTGCACGCCAACACGGTGGTGATCGTCGGCGGCTCAATCCTCTTAATCCTCGGCTCCGGGATCAGCGGCGGACTGAACTCCTTCACGGCCAAGGCGATACTGATCGCCATCTTCATCTTTCTGACCAACCCGGTCAGCTCACACGCCCTCGCCCGAGCCGCGCACAAGTCCGGGGTGAAGCTCTGGAGCCGCAGCGTGGCCGACAAGCTGGAGGAGGATAAGCGATGATTGACGTCATCATCCAGAGCCTTCTACTAATCCTCCTGCTGGTCCTCAACGTGCTCGCGATCCAGCTCAAGGACCTGCTTTACTCGGTGATCATGCTGGGCGGCGCGAGCATCACGCTGGCCGTCATCTTCTACATGCTGCAGGCGCCCGACATCGCGATCACGCAGGCGGCGGTGGGTGCCGGGGTGTCCACCATCCTCTTCATCATCGCCATCAGCCGCACCCGGAGGGAGGAATGATGCAAGCCAGAAATGCCCTCGCGCTGGCCCTGGTGGTGGTCCTCGGAATGGCCCTAATCTACACCGTCGTCTTCTCGTTGCCGCCTTTCGGTAGCTTTCCGGCCAGATACATTGACGGCAGAACCGTCGAAGCGGTGGGGGAAGCCTACCTAGAAAACGCGGTCTGGCAGACGGGGGCCACCAACGTGGTGACCACGATCGTCTGGGGCTACCGGGGCTACGACACTCTGGGTGAGTCGACCGTCCTGTTCACCGCAGTGGTGGGCGTCATCATGATCTTCAGAGCCTTGCGGAGGGAGGACTGATGGCCGGAATGACCGTTATCGTGAAAACCATCTCCCGGATCCTGTTCCCGTTCATCTTCCTATTCGGGATCTACATCGTCGTCCACGGCCACCTGACCCCCGGAGGCGGCTTCCCGGGCGGTGTCATCATCGCCGCCGCGGTCGCGATGCTCATCCTAGCCTACGGCCTAGAAAGGGTCCTGAAAAGCACCAGCTTCACCCAGGCTGAGGTCCTCGACACGCTCGGCAGCCTGACCATAGCCGCCGTCGGCCTCATGGGCCTGGTCTTCGGCTCCTACTTCCTGCAGAACACGCTGCCGCTGGGCGAGGTGGGCAAGCTCATCAGCGGCGGCAACTTCCTCTGGCTCTACGTGGGCGTGGGAATAAAGGTCACTGCGGGCATCCTGCTCATCCTGTTCGCGATGCTGTTCGCAACTTGGGGGGAGAAGGAATGATCACCGGGCTCAACTACATCATCGCGATGCTGCTGATCACGGCGGGCATCTACTGCCTGCTGTTCAAGAAGAACCTACTCAAGCTCGTCATCGGGCTCGCGGTGATAACCGACGGCATCCACCTCTTCCTAATCAGCATGGGCTACCGCCTCGGCGGCACCGTCCCCATCCTCAGCAGCGAGGTGGCTTCCAACCTCCCTGAATTCGCCGCCAGCGCGGTCGATCCTCTGCCGCAGGCGCTGGTGCTGACCTCCATCGTCATCAATATCTGCATCACTTCACTGGCGCTCTCCCTCTGCATCTACGCCTACCGGCACTGCGGAACGCTCGACACGACCAAGATCCGGAGGTTGAAGGAATGATCCCTCATGCGCCCATCCTAGCCATCGTCCTGCCGCTTTTCACCGCCTTTGTGATGCCCGTCATCGGCATCCTAGCCGAGCGCTATCACATCAAACACCTTCGCGAGGCCGTCGCCATAGCCGTCATGGTAGCCGTCCTGATAATGGTGGGCAGCATCGCACCCGATGTTTGGGGCGGGGAAATCATCGTCTACAAGCTCGGGGGTTGGCCTCCTCCCTGGGGAATCGTCCTGGCCGTGGATGCCCTCTCCACCCAAATGGCCCTCATGATCGCTCTCCTGGGCACCCTAGTCGTGATCTACTCGGCCTCCTACATGGGGCGGGACAGCGGGCTGAGCTACTTCTACACGCTAATCCTGCTGGTGATGTCCGGTATGCTCGGCATCGTCCTCACGGGTGATTTCTTCAACTTCTACGTTTTCCTCGAGATCATGAGCATCTCCTCCTACGCTCTGGTATCCTTCCGGCGCGACGCCCTCTCCATCGAGGCGGGAATGAAATACCTGGTCATCGGTTCCCTAGGCACCTCATTCGTCCTCCTCAGCGTGGTGATGCTCTACGGAGCTGTCGGGTCCCTCAACATCGCCGACCTAGCGATAAAGCTGGCCGCCTACGGAGCAACCAACGTTCCCCCGGTTTTGGTCATTTCGCTGGCGCTCTTCGTAACCGGTGTGATGGTTAAGGTGGCCATGGTGCCGTTCCACACCTGGCTTCCGGACGCCTTCACCGCGGCCCCGACGGCAATCAGCGCTCTTCTGGCCGGGCCGGCTGCGGTTGTGGGAATCTACTGGGTGGCCAGGCTCCCCTACCTCCCCTTCGGTATGCCGGTGGGCGCCATCCTAGTCGCACTTGGGCTGATCAGCATGGTCGTGGGTGTCCTGATGGCCCTCATGCAACGGGACTTTAAACGCATGCTCGCCTACCACGTCATCAGTCAGAAGGGCTACATGGTCCTCGGCATCGGGCTGGGCACCCTAGGGGCAGCTTACGGTACCATGGGAGGACTTTTCCACCTCCTCAACCATTCCACCTATAAGGCGCTGCTGTTCATGTGCGCTGGAGCCGTTCTTTACCAGACCAAGAGCCAAAAGTTCGACGAGCTGGGAGGGCTGGGTAAAAACATGCCCATCACCGCCATAACCTTCCTCATCGGCGCCCTAGCGATCTCAGGGATACCTCCTCTGAACGGCTTCGTCAGCAAGTATCTCATCTATCTGGCCGGCCTGCAAGCTGGGATGCCCTGGATAACCGCCATCGCCGTGGTGGTCAGCGGTCTGACGCTGGCGAGTTTCATGAAGGCCTTCAGCTCAGTATTTCTGGGCCAGCGACCCCAGCGCCTGCAGGGCACTATGGAAGCCCCAAAGCCCATGCTCTTCTCCATGATCGTGATGGCCCTAATCTGCGTGGCCATAGGGCTGATCCCGGACTTGGGATTCAATATCGTGGGGCCGGCTGCCGAAGCAGCTAAAAATGTGACTCACTATATAAGTCAAGTCCTAGGAGGAACCTGATGTTCGAAATCATCTGGCAACCGGTAATCGTCACGGTGGCAATCCTGCTCTGCTCCCTAGCCGTCTACGGCCTGATGGCGGCGGGGCAAAGGACCACCAAGCCGCAACCGACCCCGGAAAAAATGAAAAGCTATGCCTGCGGCGAAGAGCTGAAGCCGGAGGAAATCCACGCCGACAGCGCTCAATTTTTCTCAGCGGTGCGCCGGGTTCTGAGTCCATTTTACCGCTATGTTCAGGCCGCCCACACCGGTGAAGTGAACACCTATCTCCTCTGGATAGTTGCCGGCTTGGTGGTAATCCTGATAGTAATCCTGCTCACAGTCTGGTGATACCATGGGACTGACAACCTACTTCCGGAAAAAATCGCCCTGGCTGCTCCACTTCAACTCGGGCGGATGCAACGGCTGCGACATCGAGCTGCTGGCGGCCTTGACTCCGAGGTACGATGTGGAGCGCTTTGGGGTCAAGCTAAAGGGCTCGCCACGACATGCCGATATCCTCGTGGTCACGGGTCCCGTCACCAGACAGACAAGGGAGAGGCTCATCAGGGTCTACGAGCAGATGCCCGAGCCCAAGGCGGTCGTGGCGCTGGGCTCTTGCCCGAAGTCCGGGTGCGTGTTCCACGACTGCTACAACACGCTGGCCCCGTTGGAGAAACACATCCCGGTGGCCGCCTATGTTCCGGGCTGTCCACCGCGGCCTGAGACGATTATCTATGCTTTGGTGAAAGTGCTGGAGGGTATGGGAAAATGAACTCCCAGGAAGTTGCTGAACTGATCAAGGCGGATGTGGACGAGATCAAAATCATCGGGGAAAGATGTCTCTTCGCCACAAGCGACAAGAAAAGATTTTTCAACATCTTAAGAACGCTGAAAGCCAACGGCATCACCCACATCTCCACCATCACGGCACTTGACAACGGCAACTCCATCGAGCTTATCTATCACTTCGACTGCAGACCGGCACTGCTGAACCTCAAGATCTTCCTGCCCATGGAAGACCTGACCATACCCACCATCACCGACCTCTTCCCGGGAGCCGTCCTTTACGAGCGCGACATCATGGAGATGATCGGGGTGAAGGTAGAGGGACACCCGGACCCGAGACGGCTGTTCCTGCCCGAGGACTGGCCCCAAGGAAAATACCCGCTAAGGAAACAGAAGGAGGAGAAAAAGGAATGACGATGGTCGTGCCGATAGGGCCGCAGCACCCGGCGCTGAAGGAACCGGAATACTTCAGGTTCGAGGTCAAGGGAGAGGAAATCGTCGACGTCGACATCTACTTCGGCTACGCCCACCGCGGCATTGAGGAGACTTTTGCCCGCCGTAATTACCGCCACAACATCTATCTCTCAGAGAGAATCTGCGGCATCTGCAACATCTGCCACTCGACCTGCTACTCGATGGCGGTCGAAAAGGTCGCCGGCATAGAGGCGCCGGAGCGGGCCAAATACATCCGCTCCCTGATCCTAGAGCTGGAGAGGATTCACAGCCACCTGCTCTGGCTCGCGGTGGCGGCTCACGAGATCGGCTTCGACACCCTGTTCATGCTGGCGATGCGGGACCGGGAACACGTGATGGACATGCGGGAAATCATCTCCGGAGGCCGCGTCCACTCGGCAACCAACACCATCGGTGGCGTGAGGAGGGACGTGGCCCGGGAGCAGGTGCCGAAGCTGATGGAAAAGCTGGACAAGTTGGAAAAATCGGTAAAATACTACATCGACCTCTTCCAAACCGACAGAACGATAAGATCCCGGTGTGAGAACGTCGGGGTTCTCAGCAGGGAGGACGCCATCAAACTCTGCGCCGTTGGGCCGGTGGCGCGCGCCTCCGGTGTTAAAACGGACCTTAGGGTGGACGACCCCTACGCCGCCTACCCGTACCTATCATTCGACGTTATCACGGAAAATGATGGGGATGTCATGGCCAAGGGAATGGTCAGGCTGCGGGAGATGGCGGAATCGGTCAAGATGGTGCGGCAGATTCTTAAAGAAATTCCCAACGGCCCGCTTCGAGTGCCGGTGGATCTGAAAATACCGGCCAACGAGGCCGTCCAGAGGGTGGAGGCACCGCGCGGTGAGCTGCTCTACTACATCAGGTCCAACGGTACCGAAATTCCGGAGCGGGTCCGTGTCAGGACGCCCACATACGCCAGCGCGCCGTCGTTAAAGCCGATGTTCGTCGGCGGCACCGTGGCGGAGATCCCAATCGTCCTCTGGAGCCTCGACGTCTGCTTCGCCTGTAACGACCGCGTGACCTTGGTCGACGCCAACACCGGTAAAGCTAGGGTTGTCACCATGGAGGAACTGAGGAGGTGGCGCAAGTGAACGCTGTCCTTGACATCCTGCAGTTCATCTATCATTCGCTGGTCTTTCCCGGATTACTCTTTGTCTCAATTGTCGGCCTTCTTTACGTCGGGATCGACCGTAAGGTAACCGGACACCTGCAGCACCGCATCGGACCACCGATATGGCAGGAGTTCCTCGACTTCGGAAAGCTGATGACAAAGGAGGACATAACCCCGGCCGCTGCGATAAAGCCCGTCTTCGTTGCCGCACCTCTACTCGCACTGGGATCGCTGGCGGCGGTGATGCTGCTGTTGCCCGTGAACTCGCCCCAGCCCACGCTTCAGCTGACCGCAGACCTCATCGTCATTATTTACCTGCTCAACATCCCGGCCATCTTCATGATACTCGGCGGCTACTCCTCCGGCAGTCCATTTGCCATTGCCGGGGCGGGGCGCTACATCGTGCAGCTTCTGGGCTACGAGTTCGTCTTCATCCTGTCGATCGCAGCCATTGCGATCAAGGTCGGAACCCTCAACCTGACCGATATCATAAAATATCAGGGAAAAAGCGGCTGGCTGCTCTTCGACTGGAAGCTCGTTCCGGCGATTGTGGCCATGCTCATCGCCGCCCAGGGAAAACTGCTCCGCACGCCGTTTGATATACCTGAGGCCGAGACCGAGATCGTCGCCGGTCCACTCACCGAATACTCGGGCCCCAAACTCGCCATCTGGAGAACTGCCTACAATGTGGAAACCATCGCAGTGGCCGCCCTTCTGACCTCACTGTTCCTAGGTGGCCCAACTGCTTACATCATCGGAGGCGTGCAGATACCTGCCATCGTGGACTTCCTCATCAAGACCTTTTTGATAGTGATGTTAACAACGTTGGTGAGGAACATCGTGGCCCGGGTGAGGATTGACCAAGCGCTGAAGTTCTACTGGACCTTCGGCATCCTCCTCGCCGCGATTAGCCTAATACTGGTGATGGTGGTGCCCTAATGGTGAAAATACTTCCCAAGGTTCTGGCCAACCTTTTCCGCAAGCCCTTCACGGTGAAATATCCGTATGAAAAAGTGGAACCGGCCGACGGCTACCGTGGGAAGCCGTCAATAACTAAGGAAAAGTGCATCCGCTGCTGGCAGTGCATCAGGGCCTGTCCGGACCGAGCAATCAGCATCGATAAGGAAACCAAAACTCCGGTGATCTGGCTGGGCCGATGTACCTTCTGCGGGGAATGCGCTGAAGTCTGCCCTACGAAAACAATCGTGATGACCAAGAATTTCGAGTTCTTGGACCAGTATGTGAAGTAAAAAATTTAACAGCTATACCAGCTGGCCAAGTTTTTCAACCAGTATGCGCAAAAGTTCGTCCATTGACTTGCTCACTGCTTCACTCATTTTTGAACCGAAGTCAACTTTTCCCGGCTGAACGCCTATCAAGATTACCTCAGCCCCGATCTGTGCTCGGAGATATCCAGCTAAAGCCGAAAGAGGAATAGTATGCGTGGAAACCGAGCGACCGGTGATTGCGCCGGGATCAGCTATGACAATATCACCGGGCCTTCCGCCAAAATCTGCGGCATCGATGAGGATGATATGGGACGGCCCGAAGCGCCTGAGCTGCGAGGTGTAGTTCTCTGGAGCCGTCCCAGCATCAACGATTAGAACACGGGATGACTTTATCTGTCCGCGCAGCCTTCTGACGATTTCAACGCCGACCGCATCGTCGCCGCACCAATGGCTGCCCACGCCGACAACCGCAACCCGCTTTACCCCTTCCAGAAACAAGGACAAATCATCCTGCACTTTTTCACCGGAAATTATCGAAAATCAAATCCTCACTTTTGGCCCCAACACGCTTGAGGGCTGAAAGTGCCCAATCGATCTTTCCGACTTCTGAAGCGCGATGTGCATCTGAGCCTATGCTGAGCTTTACCCCCTTTTTAAGGCACAAACTGATGAAATCATCACTGGGGACTCTGTATTTAACGTTGACTTCCATAGCCACGTCCTTTTCCGCGGCCAGATCAACAAAATCCTCGATCTCATCCCAAGAAAGACACGGTAGCAAGTCAACATTGTAGAAAAAGGGGTGGCAGAAGACATCAACCCTCTGTCGCTCTATTGCGCGAACGGCACGGGATAGGTATTCGTGCGCCTCATCGCTGAGGTAAATCTCCTCCATATCGTGAATCCCTATGGAAACCAAATCAATTTTTTTGATGAATTCCTCCTCCACATCCAAAACACCGTATCGGCTAATTACGTTGGCTTCAATTCCGGCCAACACCGGTATCTCAGCCTCCTCCTCCACCATTTTTATATCCTCAAGCATCTGCGACATTTTCTCCTTAGCCACACCCACCTTCAGTTCCGGACCATGGTCAGTGAAGGCCAGAGCCTCCAGCCCCCGAACCACCGCTGCCTCGACAATCTCAGCATGGCTAGAGGTGCCGTCAGAGTAACGGGTATGGGTGTGGAAATCGAACCTTGGCAACATATCGAACCAAAAACGAATTGTACCTGAAAGGCTTAATTATAGCTGCTTAAAGGATGTCTAGGTTGACCATGCCTGGATTTAAAAATAACCGTGGTCGGGTATTGTGGTGACCGTATGTCTGAAAGGATTACCCTTTCTCACGGAGCCGGCGGTAAAATTATGATGGATCTTATAAAGGACATCATTTTGAAGGAAATCGACCTTAAAAGCGCAGGAGAGGTGGGTCTGGACGCCCTTGACGACGGGGCCAGCATTTCTATCGGGGATAAAACCTTGGTATTGACCACCGATTCGCACACGGTAAAGCCCCTGTTCTTTCCTGGAGGTGATATCGGCAGGCTCTCGGTATCGGGAACGATCAACGACATGGCGATGATGGGAGGACGGCCGCTGGCCATGGCCTGCGCGTTGGTGGTTGAAGAAGGTTTCCCCATCGCCGACTTAGAAAGAATCTTTCGCTCAATGAACCTAACCTCCCAAGAGGTTGGCTGCCCGTTAATTACCGGTGATTTTAAAGTCATGGAAAAGGGCGCTCTTGATGGAGTGATTATAACCACCACCGGCGTTGGATTGGCTGAAAAAATTATCACTGACCGGGGACTTAAGCCCGGGGACAAAATCATCGTTACTGGCACCATCGGTGATCACGGCATGACCATCCTCGCCCATAGAGAAGGAATCGGGCTGGCGGCGGATTTGGTGTCGGATGTTGCGCCTTTATGGGAAACCGTTGCGGCCGCGCTGAAAGTTGGTGGAGTAACTGCTATGAAAGATCCCACCAGAGGCGGGCTTAACGCGGCTCTAAATGAAATGGCCGAAAAGGCGCATGTAGGCATACTCATCAAGGAAAGTGAAATTCCAATTTTAAATTCTGTTAGGGCCGCTAGCGAAATGCTGGGTATAGACCCTCTTCAAATTACCAATGAAGGAAAAGCAGTCATGGCTGTCGAACCCGATAAATGCGAGTTGGTACTTGAAGCCATTAAAAAAACAAAGTATGGGAAAAATGCTAAAATAATTGGTGAAGTAATCGACAAATATTCTGGCAATGTAATTATCGAAACCGTTGTTGGTGGAAAAAGATTGTTGGAACCTCCTCTAGGTGACCCAGCTCCAAGAATATGTTAGCATACATTTGATGACAAAAAAAGACAAAAATAGAAAAAGGTATACAGTTGGAAAAATGTACGCATAAGTAGACAATAGACAAATGTGGACAGATAAAAAATGTGAGTGTTCGATCGATATCTCACATTTAAAAAATTAACAGAATATTTGGAAAATCGCTAATTAAACGCGTTATAGGGCCACTTTAACGCTTGTAAGAAGTGTATAACAATCGCTTAATTTTCAAAAAATATGGACTATGCTTTTTTTAAGATGTGGACAAATATAGACAATCACAATTAAGCTTAAATAATTGGACATAAATTGACAATTGTGGACATATGGAAAGGATGTACACTTTAAAAGAAGCCAGAGAGATCCTCAGGGTGTGTACCAAAACCCTACAGAGATGGGATAAACAAGGAAAAATTAAATGTATCCGCACTCCAGGTAACAGGCGTCTTATACCTGAAAGCGAAATTTTAAGAATTATTGGAAAAATAACTCCTTTAAGCGCGGAAAAAGAAGAAATAAAAGTTAAAACGGCCGAAATTGAACTAAAAAAGGAAAAAATACCTCCAGAAAATGAAAAGATTGAAAAAGCAAAAATAGATGAGACACCTAAAATTGAACCAACCGCACCGGTAGCACCGAAGCCAGAAATTATTGAAAAACTCAGCAAACCAAAAGAATTAACGCGTTATGCGATACTTGACGCTCTGGAACCGCCAGGGTTGGCTATCCGCTCGGCTTTCGGCGACCTTTTGTCCGCGGCTGTTCTTCTAAAAAAATTTACCAGTAAAGATCTCTCCGCCAGGGCCCGTTGCCCTGAGAACGTAGCCAACTTGTTCTGCCAGCGCATGCTCTCGCTAGGCTACGTGATCGAGAAAAACGGAATTTTTGAGATGCAGGTTGAGGTTATTAAATGACTACATTTGATGAAAAAATTGGAAAAGATCAACGTTTTGAAGCCTTTATTCAACGTTGGGGGCTAAAAAAAGACCCTTTTAGCTTTGAAATGCCTTCAATTGACGCTTTTGCTCCATCACAGCAAGAAGATATCCGAAAAATCAAACAATTGCTTTTGGAAGGCAAAGTTGGTGTCCTCACCGGAGATTTAGGGATGGGAAAGACTACGCTGTGTGAGTTTCTTGTCTCCGCATTAAGGGAGGAAAGCCTATCAATGACAGATCCTTCCAAACAAACCATACCTATTCTCGTCCACGGAGCCGCTTACAAGTCATCTGGAGAGATTATTAGGGCAATATTGCTCGCGCTGGAAATGCCAGTAGACAAAGACGACGCGAGCCTTTTTGACGTTTTGAGAAGATGGCATCACGACCATCAAGAACGCCTGATCATCATCATCGACGACATTCCTGAGAGTGGCGCCAACGTGCTTGAAATAGGTGAGTTTTTGCGCGTGCTTTCAGACATTCCGAACATCTCTATTCTGATCAACGGGGAAAAAAATCAAATGCAGCGGTTTTTGGACAAAGTTCCATCGCTGAGAGACCGAGTTCAATTATACGTGGAGCTTGAGCCAATGAGCAAAGAAACAATAAAAGACCTGTTAAAGCTAAGATTGAAGAGCGCCGGATGCCTGAATTACGATGCTTTGATAACTCCTGACGGCTTTGACGCGATTTACAAGCTGAGCAAAGGCAACCCAAGGCTGGCTCTCAAGGTCGCCGACAAGGCCCTCCACCTAGCCGCGGCTTTAGATGTACCGATCGACGAACGTGTGGTGAAAAAAGCGAACAAGGTTTCTTTTTGGAGGCGTCTGTTCGGATAACCTAGGTAAACTCCTGAGCACAACTATTTATCTTTGTTTCCCAAAATAGGAAACAAGGAGACGAGTTCCATGGAAGCCGGTAAAACGCCGCGAGCAGGGGATTGGCTCCGCGACAACCTTCTGGCAAAAGTCCTGTTGGAGCGGTCACATTTGGACGAAAAAACCTTGAAAGCGATGCTTCTTTATTATTGGTCCGAGAACCCAACTTTTGAAGATATTGGCAAAAAACTCAAAATAAACCGTTCTGGAGCCTGGAAAAGGTGGAAAAAAGGAAAAAATGCCATAATGCGCTCATTTTACACCATAGAACTGGCCATTTACTCTGGAATTCTAGACAGAGAGACTGCGGAAATCTTAATCGACGATCTCATAGACTACAACGAGCTGGCAAAGGGAACCGGAAATGTGGAGGAAATTAGAGACAGAATTGAGCGCCGGATGGTCCAGCTGGTTAGGAATCTACGTGGCTAGACACCAAAACGGCGGGGCTGAAATCGAAAGGTATTTATTGGTTCCGAAACGAGAAAAAACTACAAATAAACAAAGGAGGCAAGAAACTATGGCAGAACAAAAGACCGCCGAAAATGTGGTTTTTATTGGAGTGAAACCAGTGATGAACTATGTCTTGGCAGTGATTACGCAGTTCAATCAGGGCATCAACGAAATTACCCTCAAGGCACGAGGTAAAGCGATTAGCAGGGCAGTCGATGTCGCAGAGATCGTCAGAAACAGATTTTTGCCCAACATGGTGGTTCGAAACATTTCAATAGGAACCGAAACGATGCAGGCGGAAGGCGGTACCACAAACGTTTCGACTATAGAAATAGTGCTCGGAAAGGGGCAATGAACTCTTTCCGTGCCTTTTTATTTTTTTGTCCAATTTTCTCCAGCTCTGAGCGTTTCATTCGGGTTAACTTAAAAGGTAAGGAGACTAATGACTATTGATTAGCTTGCAGACGCCGATTTGCAAGATATGTCTAAAGAGCGGCATACTCTGCCAAGGCTGCAGTCAAAAGCTTCAGGAAGGAAAAATATCAAAATTAGAGCTTAATATCTCGCTGGCACTTTTTGAGCTTTCAAAAAAACATAAGGAATTGGACCAGCTCATTTTTAAACGCGCGGTCGATGTGGATGGGCTAGTCATTTTAGTAGTCGGGGCGGGACAAATCCCTCTCCTCATCGGCAGGAGGGGTAGAATCGTCCAAGAACTCGAAAACATTTTGAAAAGCAAAGTCCGCATAGTCGAGGAAGGCTCTACTGAGAAAAAACTCATTCAGGACCTTTTAACCCCTGCCGATGTTCTTGGAATTAACATACTCTACACCAAATCAGGTGACGAATACAGGATCAGAGTGCCTCGCCAACACGCGAGGCGATTGCCCAGACACAAGGAAAAACTGGAGGCCGCCTTGAGCAAGTTAACTAATAAAAACTACACCATAATATTCGAGTAGTGATTTTATGCAGCTCGATGATCTTGGCACATGGCGGCGCACTCATAAATCCCGAGAAATAACCGAAAAACTCGATGGACAAGAAGTCATCCTGATGGGGAGAGTTGGAGACATCCGCGACTTGGGTGGAATTAAATTCTTCATCCTGCACGACATCAGTGGCTCAATTCAGATTACTGCCCCACGAAAAAAAACTGATCTCAAAACCCTGACCAAATTGGACGCCCTGACCCAAGAGTCCTCGGTTGCCGTCAGAGGGAAAGTGGTGAGGGCAAAACAAGCCCCCCGTGGTGTTGAGGTACTACCATCTGAAATAAGGATATTAAACTTGGCCTCAACGCCTTTACCATTAGATCCAAGCGGTAAAGTAAAGGCCAACTTAGATACCCGACTCGATGCTCGGGGTCTCGACCTGCGCCGGGCAGAATCAATCGCCATATTCAAAATCCGCAACCAAGCGCTGCAGTCGATCCGGGAATATTTAATATCGCAAGAATTCATCGAAGTGCAGACGCCGAAAATCGTGGCTACGGCAACTGAGAGCGGCGCCGCTCTTTTTCCCATCTCTTACTTTGAAAAGGAGGCCTTCCTGAGCCAGAGCCCCCAGCTCTACAAAGAGGTGCTCACGGGGGCCTTCGACCGGGTTTTTGAAGTTGGACCAATTTTCCGAGCCGAGGAACACGATACACCGAGACACCTGAACGAGGCAACTTCGATAGACATCGAGGCGGCGTACATGACCGCAGACGATGTCATGAAAATACTTGAGGAACTTGTCTGGAGGGCTTTTGACAGCGTGAAGAGAAACTGTGCTGAGGAGCTTCAGGTGCTTCATCATGATCTCGAAGTTCCTAAAAGACCGTTTCCACGGATAACCTACGATGAGGCAATCGAGAAGCTAAACGCCGCAGGGGTGCTGTTAAACTGGGGTGAGGATCTGCCCACGCCTGCTGAGAAGAAGCTGGCGGAAATCCTCGGGGGCGCCTTTTTCATCGTCGATTGGCCGCTCGAGGTGAAACCATTCTACACTTTTCCCAAAGGGGATAAACTTAGTGACGCCTTTGACCTGATGTACGGAGAACTGGAACTAGCCTCCGGAGGGACACGCATTCACTCTGAGGAAATGCTGGTGAAACAGATGGGGCTAAAAGGATTGAACCCGGAAAACTTCGCGTCCCATCTCTTAAACTATCGCTATGGCCTGCCTCCGCATGCCGGTTTCGGGCTTGGTCTGGACCGGTTGACGATGGTCCTCACCGGAGCCGAAAACATCCGTGAAGTGGTGCTGTTTCCCCGAGACAGAAAAAGATTGACACCTTAACACATCTTATTTAAAGACTTGGCTTATCCGGCTAAAACTATCCCAGCAAAAATGCTCAAGATTAGAAAACATTAACAATTAAAAAGGAAACAGTTTCTTTGAAGTCATATGATATCTGACGGCGAGCGAATAATCCTGATCGACGAAGAGGGCAGGAGGTATTTAGTCCAGGCTGCCCAGAAAAAACTCCACACAAAGTTCGGAGTGGTGGATTTAGCCGAGACAATCGGGAAAGAACCGGGAGCAAGGATAAAATCCCACTTGGGCAAGGATTTCGTTTTGCTCCGGCCCGCCATCGTCGATTACCTGCATAAACTCCACCGAGTTCCCCAGATAATGCTGCCCAAGGATGCTGGACAGATAGTCGCCCACACTGGCGTTGGTCCGGGCAGCCGGGTTGTTGACGCTGGAGCCGGTTCGGGTGCCTTGGCCATCTTCTTAGGTAACTTGGTGAGGCCAACCGGGTGGGTGATAAGCTATGAGGTGCGTGAAGATTTCGCTAAAATAGCCGAAGAAAACATAAGAATGGCCGGGCTCGACGACATCGTGAAAGTAAAAAACAAGGATATCTACCAAAGCATTGATGAAACGGGGTTGGACTTGATTACCTTAGATCTGCCGCAGCCGGAGCTGGTTCTCCCCCATGCCCAGCAAGCCCTGAAACCGGGAGGATATCTCGCCGTTTTCACACCCTGCGTGGAACACCTGCAAAGGCTATATCGAGAATTTGGCAAATTTAGCTTCACCAACATTAGCACCATTGAATGCCTTGTTAGGGAAATTGAAGTTAGGGCAAACTGCACGAGGCCGAGCACGCGCATGATCGCCCACACCGGCTACCTAACCTTCGCTAGGCGTCTCTGAAAGAGTTGAAACCGCACTTCAAGACTGATTAAAACACATCAGACCTTCCGGAACTTGAACCCGTAGTAAATGACCCCATCCTCGTTATCTGAGCCGATGCGTCGGAAAACCATTTCCACTTCATCACCTATTTTAACTTCATTAGGATCACAGTCGACCACCTGCGTCGTAAGCCGGGGCCCATCCTCAAGCTCGACGATGGCCAGAACATAAGGGACTTGATCCTCGAACCCCTCTTGAGCCACATGTACCACCCCGTAGGAGATAATCCTGCCCCGGCGGCTCAGCTTGTAGGGCTCAAGCTTACCCATCCTCCGGCACTGCGGGCAGATGAAGCGCGGTGGAAAAAAGACCTTGTTGCAGTTGCCGCATTTGGTGCCGATGAGATTGTATCGATTAGGAATTTCCCTCCAGAAGCGCGGCACGGCCATTCAATCACCCCTTTTGAAGATATGAACCACTGCGGTGCCTCCAGTCCCGCCCACGTTGTGCGTCAGCCCGATCTCGGCCCCCTTGACCTGCCGCTTGCCCGCTTCCCCGCGCAGCTGTTGAACTATCTCCACAACCTGGGCAATTCCTGTGGCTCCAACCGGATGACCTTTGCCCTTGAGGCCCCCGCTGGTGTTTATCGGAATCTTTCCGCCTATCTCAGTCTGTCCCTCTTCAGTAAGTTTTCCACCTTCACCTTTCTTGCAGAAACCGAGATCCTCAATCGCCATAATCTCGGCGATGGTGAAGCAGTCGTGGACCTCCGCCACATCAACATCCTCGGGACCAATCCGGGCCATTTTATAAGCCATCCTAGCCGCCTCAGTCGTCGCCCTCAGACCGGTGAGGGATGGCCGGCTGTGGAGGGATATCGTGTCACTGGCCTGCCCAGTGCCGATGACGTGCACAGGCACCCTATCCATCTTCCGCGCCTTTTCAGCTGGAGCCACAATCACGCAGGCGGCACCGTCGGTAATCGGCGAGCAATCCAAAAGCTTTAGCGGGAGAACCACAGGCGGTGATCTCAGAACGTTATCAACAGTAATCCTCATGTGATACTGGGCGCAGGGATTCATACAGGCATTGTTGTGATTCTTGACTGCTACCATAGCCATCTGTTCCTCGGTCGTGCCAAACTCATACATATGACGCCGGGCCATCAATGCGTAAAGGCCGGGGAAGGTCGCCCCGGCGGAGACCTCCCACTCCTGGTCGGCCGCCGTGGCCAAAGCACCGGTTGCCTGCTCCGACAGGACATCGGTCATCTTCTCGATACCCGCCGCCACGACATAATCATGAACTCCCGAGGCTACCGAGATGACCGCCTGCCGCAGCGCTAGGCCGCCAGAGGCGCAGGCCGCCTCCACCCTGGTAGCTGGTATCGGCGCTAAGCCGGCATGGTCGGCAATCAACGAAGCTATGTGCTCCTGACATATGAACTGTCCTGAAGACATGTTTCCAACATACATGGCATCTATCTGCTTGCCGTCGATACCGGCATCTTCCAACGCGCGCGCGCCAGCTTCTATGATCATCTGCCGGAAAGAAAGATCCCAGAGCTCACCGAACTTGGTTATACCAACACCAATGATGGCCACATCACGCATTATTTCACCAAAAGCCTCTTGTACTTGACATACGTCGAGTAATCAACGTAAATCTTGCTGTTGAGAAATTCTTCCACCTTAGGCGCCAAGTCCCGCTTTTCCTCTATCGCTTCTTTAACCTTAATACTAAAGGCATCGCTTCCGGCGCCTGAACCATACGAAACGACCAAAATCCTTTCGCCGGGCTTGGCCTTGTCCAAAACAGCCGCCAGACCTATCATTGCGGACCCGGAATAGGTGTTGCCGATTTTTGGTGCCACCAGGCCGCAGGCGATCTGTGCCCTAGAAAAACCGAGCTCCTCGGCCACCTGGCAGGGAAACTTTCCATTGGGTTGATGAAAAACCGCATAGGAAAAGTCCTGCGGCGTGAGCTTCAGCTGGCGTAAAATACCGTGGGCGGCTGAGACAACGTGTTTGAAATAAGCAG
>NZ_JBMFOX010000006.1:13090-52921 GCF_049969415.1 Hadarchaeum sp. (SeqCode) | reverse complement strand
GGAGGGAAACTAAGGGGGACAAGTGGCTCAAGTGGGCACTGATAGAAGCTGCTTGGTCTCACATCAACTTTTGTCCGGAGGGGGAACTCGCAAAGATATTCTGGAACGCCGTGAAACGAAAACACGACAAACGCAAGGCGATCAAGATCGTGGCGAGGAAGCTCGTCAACCTCGTCTGGGCGGCATGGACCTATGGAGATGAGTTCAAGATGACACCGGATAAAGCGTGAGGGAAGTCCTCTACAGTTATCTGCGGCTTTGTCCGCTATGTTAAGACTGGGGCACCCCCTCACGCTCGGCTGATTAAGCCAAACTGCGGCTGTGTCCGCTAATGATAGAATGCCATCCGGGTCATAAAAGATTAAAAAGCACAGGCGGTGAAAAAGAAACCGGAGGTCATTCGGGCGGGCCTTCATGATAGTAAACTTTCTAAGTTAACACTCACTCTATTTTAATGCCGGACCATCCGGCGGAGGCTGGACCGAATCTCTTCTAGGAGGTGAAACTCCTTGAAGAGGCACCGCCGGTCCATCAAAAGAATTGCCTGCAGGGCATTAAAGGCACTCGGTGGAATTTTCAGGGCAGCCAAGAACTCGACCTACAAAACTGGAGTGCTGGTCAAAGCGCTCGTTTTGCTCTGCATCACGAACACATCTGCCGAGCGGTCTTCAGCACCATCCCCTGACACCCTTCTCCGGAGGCTTCGTCGGGTCGGCGAGCAGGATTTCATCCAGACGTGGCGGAAGACAAACATCTGCCTTCTGAGGAAGCTTGGGGTCCGTCGGAAGCCCCTGATGGCGCTCGACTTCAGGACGCTGCCCTACTACGGGACAGACCAACCGCCGCTCGTCAGCGACTCGAGGCTCCCCGGGACTAGGTTCGGCATACGCTTCGCAATGCTGAGCGTGGTTGAAGCCGGGCGCACGTTCACCCTCCGCGTTGAGCAGGTCGCCCCATTTCACTCAGTGGTCGAGGTCCTCGAGCGCATGCTCGACCGGGCACCGTTCAAACCGAGGTTGCTCCTCCTAGACCGCGGATTTTACGCCGTAGAGGTCATTTTGGCGCTGAAATCGAGGGGAATACACTTTCTCATGCCGGCGCCGCGGACCGCCTCGATCAAGCGGTTGTGCGAGGCTTTCGAGCGCGGCGAGATCCTGGCCGTCGTGGATTACACGGTGCGTGGCCGAAAGGGCAGCGCGCGTGTCAAGCTCATCTTCATCAGGAAGAAAACCGCAGAGGGATGGAAAACTTATGCCTTCAGCGACCTGCCGCTCGGTCCGACCGTGGCGGTCGAACTCTACAGCTGCCGCTGGAGGATAGAGACGAACAACCGCGAGATCGAGAAGTTCATGGCTCGGACCACGAGCCGAAGCATGGAACTCGCGGATATACTACGCGCTCGCGGCCCTGCTCTACAACCTCTGGATCGTTTTGAGACACTTGTTCGGCTTGTTCAGGGGCTACGAGTTCAAACAAGCTCTGATCATCGAACTGGGTTTTTCGCCCGTCGCTCATGCGAGCGACCATCCGCCGTCGCTTTGGTCCCTGCCGAATGCCTCTGCGCTCTTGCCAGCTGAGGTAGCGCGAGCCACGGTCGCTTCGAGAACTGGGGTGACGCAAAGGGAAAAATCGATGGATTTGAATTGGGTCAAGGTTTGAGCCGTCCGCCAGTTCACCCGAAGAAGGAGAAATCGATCGTTAACTTTTATTCACTTGCGGGAGTACTGCAGCAAGCGCAACGGTTAAAAACTAAACCTTGGAGCAGTAATCGGTGCGAGGATGAAGGTCCTGCTTTTGTCCAAAAAGGAGATTGAAGGATTAATTTCGATGCGTGAGGTCATCAACGCGGTCGAGAAGGCCTTTATAGCCAAGGGGCTGGGCAAGGTCCAGATGCCGCCCAAGTCCTACATCAACTTTGAAAAGTACGGCGGCGACTTCAGGGTCATGCCCGCCTACTTGGAGGATATGGATGCCGCGGGTGTCAAGATCGTTAACGTTCACCCGAGAAATCCCAAGGAACACCGGTTGCCCACGGTTATGGCCACGATACTGCTGCTGGATCCCAAGACAGGTGCTCCCCTCACCATCATGGACGGAACCCTGATCACCAACCTGAGAACCGGTGCCGGCGGAGCCGTCGCGGCAAAATATCTGGCTCGGCGAGATTCTCGAGTAGTAGCCATGCTTGGGGCCGGAGTTCAGGCAAGGACTCAGCTCTTAGGGCTAAACGAGGTCCTCAAAATAGAGGAGGTCAGGATAAACGACACCAACCCTAAGAATGCCTCACGTTTTGCTGCCGAGATGGAGGAGGAACTGGGGGTAGAGACAAAGGTCTTCCCGAGGGTGAAGGAAACGGTTGAGACGGCTGATGTCATCGTGACCACCACCCCCTCGACTAAACCCATTCTGATGAACGAGCACGTCCGGAGCGGCACACATATCAACGCTATCGGTGCCGACGCGCCCGGGAAGCAGGAGCTAGATCCGGCGATACTGTTGCGCGCCAAGGTGGTCGTCGACGATATTGAGCAGGCGATTCACGGCGGCGAGGTCAACGTCCCGCTGGCGAAGGGGCTGATTTCAAGGGGCGATATCTACGCCGACCTAGGAGAGATAGTGACCAAGAAAAAGCCGGGCAGGACCTCGCACGACGAAATTACCGTGTTCGACTCCACCGGCCTCGCCATCCAGGACATCGCTACCGACTGGTACGTCTATCGCAAGGCCAAGCGGCTGGGAAAAGGCAAGTGGGTCGAGCTTCTCTAGACAATTAAACCGTTCCCATCCCCTTGATGGGGGAGACCTCCCTTTTTATTGTGTCTAGAAAGGTCTCCAGGAGATTTGCCGGGACAGTGGCCCCCGCGGCCCCCTCATGCCCTCCCCCTGACCCACCAATTCTGGCGGTGACATGGCGGAGCAGCTCGTTCAGGTCTATTTTGCTCTCGGTCCGGCGCCGGATGCTGATGTCCACATCATCCTTCTTCGCCCGGGTGCAGATCCCGATGTCGACGCCGGTGATACCCAAGGCGTAGAGCGCGGCCTTGCCCAGACTCCCCACGGGCAGGTCGTAGACGATGGCGATATTGTCCTCGACGACAACATGTTTCTTCACGTATTCGTAGATGTCCCATTCCCTCTTGGTGGCTTTAAGCGCGCGGTCCACGAGGTCGGGCATCTCCGTAGGCGGTGTCCCCTGGGCGAGCTTGATTACGATGTCGCGCTTGAAGTGGTAGTCGCCGGCCGCTTCACCCAGCCCTTGGGTGAGCAGGCCCGCCTCCATGTAAATGGTCCTCCGGTCGTATTTGTCCAATCGACCGCGGACGAACTCGGTGTCCCAGCAGTAGTCGGCGATGGCCCCCCAGAGGGCCACGCGGTCCATGTCCGATTTCGGGTCCTGGATCAGGAGCTTGAAGGCCAGCTCGGAGGAACTGGCTCCGGTGTCTAGGGCAAACTGCGTCACGGGGAAGTCCCTTTTGAGGGTCCCGGGCGGTAGCGGATGGTGGTCGGCGTAGAGAACCTCATCCTTTTGGGCCAGCTCCCGCATCCGCTGGAAGATCTGGTCCTTGTTGGCTTCATCGATGGCCACGTCAAAGATCATGACCGCGGTGCCCGGCTCGATGGTGTTGAGGTCCCGCAGTAGCCTGATAGGTCTGGTGAACCAGATCTCAGCATCTGGGAACCGGTACCGAGCCAGTGCCGCGGCGCAGATGCCGTCGGTGTCGCCGTGGGTCAAAATCTTTATCCCCAAACCAGCACCACGCTCAATTTTACTTTTTGACTAATAACTTTAGAGCCCGCCGCATAAAAGTCACTCGTAGCGAAGGGCCTCGATCGGGTTCAGGTTGGCCGCCTTTCTTGCTGGTAAAAATCCTGCGATGATTCCCACGACGAATGAGAGCACGATGGCTCCGGCGATGAGTTCGGGGATAATGGCAATCCCGGCTTGGAGCGAGCTCAGACCTTCGTCGGCAATCGTGGTGCCGCTGATGGCCACGCGGGAGAGGAATATCAACCCCTCCCCCAGCCCCAGCCCCACGAAGACGCCGATGACGCCACCGATGAGGCTGATGATGCCGGACTCAAGGACGAACAGCATCAGGATGTCGCGGTTGGTCGACCCCAGCGCCTTCATCACGCCGATCTCCCTGGTCCTCTCGGTGACGGTGACGAACATGATGTTGGTGATGCCGATGCTACCCACGATCAGAGAGATGCCGGCGATGCCCCCCAACAGGATGGACAGCAGCCCGGTTATCTGCCCCACGATGTTCTTAACGTAATCCGGCGTTATCACGGTAAAGTCCTCGTTGTTCTTGGTGACCCGGTGGGAGCGGCGCAGGGCCTCGGAGATCCTTTCGGCCACGGCGTTGATGTCGGCATCGGGTTTAACCCCGACGACGATTGAGTTCACGCGGTCCTCGGGAAGGTTAAACACCTCCCTCATGGCATCTTTGGGCAGGTAAACGGTGGCGTCGGTGGTCATCAAGGCGCCGCCAGCTTTGTTCATGATACCGACGACTTGGAATTCGACGTCTCTGATCACCAGCTTCTTCCGGAGCCCAATTTCCTTCTGGAACTTTTCGTGCGCCACGGAGTTACCGATTACCGTGGCATAGCGGTCCGAGTCCTTGAGATACCGTCCCGCCTCAAGGCCTAAGGTGTCCAGCCGCTCGAAGTCGCTGGGAGAGATGCCGACGATAGTCAGACCCTGTGCTTCCTCTCCGAAGACGACCAGCGCCGAGGTCTGGAGCTGGCCGTAGGCAATACTGACCCCGTTGATACTCTGAATAATCTCGACATCCTTTTCCGTCAGCCCGCCGGTGGTGCCCGTGGAGAAAATTCCCCCACGTCCCCCGGGAGTGATAAGGATCCTGTCCCCCTGCAGCTTTTCCAGCTGGGCGCCGATGGAGTTACTAATCCCCTGGGTGGCCGAGACCATGCCCACGATCGCGGCTATCCCGATGATGACCCCTAAGGTCGTCAGCGAGCTCCTCAGCTTCCGCTGCGTCAAGTTCCTGAGGATTAGTACCAAAGAACCCTTCAGCATACATCATTTTCTCCTCTTGCGCCAGAGATAGTAGATGACAATGACGATGACCAGCGCGATTATGGCCAGCTGCCAAGCCGGAACCTCAAATGGTTTGTTGAGGTCCTCCTTGGCCAGCACGTTCAGGTACACCGTTTTGGCCTCGGTGAACTGCTTGCCGAACGGGTCCTGATATACCAGCTCCAGATCGACCGGATAAGTTCCTTTGGCTACGTCCTTGCCGATTTTGAAGTAGATTCTTTCCGTGTCGTAGTCATCGGATTTCAGGCGTCCGATGTAGATACTCTGGGGCGTGATTTCATCGAATATTGAGGAGCCACGGACGTTCAGCTGCAAGAACTGAACCTCCATCGTCCCCGCGTTGGCAATCTTTATCTCCATGGAGCCGCTGCTTCCCGCCGCAACCTTGTCTTGGGCATTCAGTGTGGTTATCAGGTTGATGTTGCCGTAGACCCTCATCCCGGCAAATTCTCGGCTGCTGAAGGGCTGGGACTTAGTCTCGTCCCAGTAGCTCAGCAAGATAGGAATGGAGTAGACCCCGGCGCTCAGGTTCTGGTTGATGCTCAGCCTGAAGGAGAGCCGGGCAGAGCCGCCCACGGCCACCTCCCCCGCGTACTTCTCGCTTAAGTCGGTGACAAAGGTGCCGGCACTCTGGTCCAGCGAGACCACCAAGTCCTTAGCCGGGCCGTCGCCGTAGTTCCTCACCTCGAAGGAGACGGTCACCGTGCTGCCGGGGCTGATGGGGTCCTGGTCGTACTCGACCTTCTCCACCTTCAGGAGGGGTGCGGATCTGATGACCACGGGCACCCATATCTTGAGCTCGTTTTCATCGGCGCTGACGCTGCCGACGCGGTACTTCGCGGTAATTTCCACGTAGGCGACGCGGGGAGTTGCATTTTCGCTGGCCTTGATTTTGAACGAGGTCAGCTGGGAGCTCATCGGGGAAATGCTGTAGAGGTAGAAGTCGGCGGGGTCGAGCGATAGCTCCTCTCCGGTTTTAAAGCTCAGCTCCACATGGTAAATTTTAACCGGCGTGGCGTTCTGGATTGAGAGTACTAAGGTGGTTTCCCCACCCGGCCGGAGGTAGTTGTCGAGCAACGACCAGCCCAAGTTGAGCGAGCCATCGGTGGCCGAGGCTGTCCCGGCGCAGCCGATGATGGTCAGAATAACCAGAGCTGAGGCCAGCAGCGCTAGCGCTTTTTTCATGATTGTCTCCTCTCCTCCTTTACGATTCGACCATCCTTTAAATATATCGTTCGACTCATGGTGCTGGCGATGTAGGGATCGTGGGTCACGATCACCAGCGTCACTCCCTTCTCCTCGTTCAGCCTCCTCAGCAGCTCGATGATTTCCCGGCCCGAGCGGGAGTCGAGGTTTCCCGTGGGCTCGTCGGCGAGGACTATCTTGGGGTTGTTTGCCAAGGCCCTAGCGATGGCCACCCGCTGCCGCTCGCCGCCGCTCAGCTCTGCGGGGCGGTGCTTCATCCTTTCCTTAAGGTTCACCAGCTCCAGAAGCTCGGTGGCGCGTTTCTTTCTCTCGCCCTCCTCGACGCCGGCGAACATCATCGGCAGCTCAACATTTTCCAAGGCGTTTAGGGTGGGGATGAGGTAAAAGAACTGAAAGACAAAGCCGATCTTGTACCGCCTGATCTCGGCCAGCTTGGTGCTGTTGAGCTGTGAGGTGTCAACGCCATCGATGTATATCTTGCCGCTGGTCGGCCTGTCCAGACAGCCCATCAAATGCAGCAGGGTGGATTTTCCCGACCCGGAGGGACCGATTATCGACAGGTTTTCCGAAGGCATGATTTTCAAGCTTACCCCATCCAAGGCCCGGAGGTCGACCTCGCCCATGCGATATATTTTGGTCACGTCCTGAAGCTTGACGACTTCCTTCATCCCGTTCCCCTCAACTTTTATCATCAACCTGTGCCATGATGTCTATAAATATGTAGGCTGGTCACATAACAGTCACCGGGGCCTGGCATGACAAGAGGTTTGCAAACTTTTTTAACGAGGGTGGCGTATGGCTTTTTGTGGGCCCGTAGCTCAGCCTGGTGGAGCGCCCGACAGCCGCAGAGGTTGGGCGAGGCTCATAGGTTGACCGGGGAAACCGGGTGGTCGAGGGTTCGAAGCCCTCCGGGCCCACCATTCCCGTGCTTTGGCTTGGCCTATTTGTAAACCTTTTTTAATTAACATATTGATTTTTATATTATTGTTGTTTAACAAATGGTGGCGCATCGGCTGACTTAGGTGAAGCGATGAGAAAGGAAAGAATTCCCACCGTTGTCCTGATCTTGGCCATAGTGGTTACCGCCTATCTCGTGGCCACACAGAGGGGCTACACTCCGCTGACAGGACCGATATCTGTCGTCGACGCCCTTGGCAGAACGGTTCAGGTCGAACTCCCGGTCAACCGGGTCATCATCACCGGCAAGAGCGCCTTTCCCATCATCAGCGTGGCTTACATGTTCCCCAGCGTTAGAAATGTTTTGTATGGGCTGGACCCTAGGACTGCCAGCGTACCTCTTTTCCGGGCAGTTGATCCGGCAATCGACACAAAGACCTTAAACCAGGAGATTGGTGCCGGTTCCGACTCACCCAACGTCGAGGAGCTGGCCAAGCTGAATCCTGACCTGGTGATCTTCAAGACAGCGGTGAAACTACAGGTCGCCGAGTCGCTGGAGTCCTTAGGCATCAGCGTGGTCTATGTTGACTTGGAGAACTTGGACAGCTATCTCCGAGATATCAGGTTGCTGGGGAAGCTCTTCGGTGATGAGCCTCGAGCCAACAACATTGCCAGTTACTACGAGGAGAAATATCACTACGTTCTCTCCCAGACTGCCTCGCTACCGCAGTCGGAAAGGCCCAAATGTCTTTTCCTATACTACAGCACCAAAGGCGGAACAGTCTCGTTCAATGCACCTGGGCCAAATTGGCTGCAGACCTCGATGATTGATGCGGCTGGAGGTTACCCGCTCTCCAAAGAGCTGGGCGCCACGGGGTGGAACACGGTAAACTTCGAGCAGATTGCCCAGTGGAATCCGGAGATCGTCTTCATCGTGACCTATTCCGAAGAACCATCGGCTGCGAGCGTTAAGGAGAATCTCCTCAACGATCCCCTCTGGAAAAATATAGCGGCAGTTAAGGAGGGCAAGGTCCACGCGGTTCCGGACGACTCCCACCTAATCGCAATTGGAAGCTGGGATGCGCCCAACTCCCGCTGGATACTTGGGCAGCTCTGGATGGCCAAAAAAATTCAGCCGGCTCTCTTCGCAGACCTTGACCTGGCGAGCGAGGCGAGGCTGTTTTATATGAACATGTACGGGCTTGATGAGAAACAGGCCGGCGAGATCATGCAGCAGATTACCGGCGACCTGTAGAGATGGCCATGAGACACCAAGGTCGATTTTTAACAATAACGGCGTCATTGCTTGCCGTCTTCTTCGTCTCCCTACTGGTGGGCAGGTACACGGTCGATATTCAAGACATGTTTGCTAGCGGCTTGGGTACGGAGATACTGACTAACATTAGGTTGCCGAGAATGCTTGCCGCGGCTTTGCTGGGAATGGCGCTCTCGGCGGCCGGTGCGGCTCTTCAGTCCGCCTTCAAAAATCCGCTGGTGGAGCCCAGCCTGCTCGGCGTAAGCCAGGGTTCGGCATTCGGCGCCGCCCTCGCCATCTTGTTTTTGGTAAACTCCCCGGTTGTCGTCGAGATTTCCTCGACCGCCTTTGGGCTGCTGGCGCTCTTGGCCGCCTACTCTCTATCCTCGTCGATAAAATACGGTGGTAAGATCCTCAGGTTGGTCTTGGCCGGGATAGCGGTTTCGGCGATGTTTTCCGGCGGCGTCGGTGTCATCAAGACCATGGCCGACCCGCTGAATCAGCTCCCGGCGCTGACCTTCTGGTTGCTGGGCGGGCTCTCTGGTGTGAGCTGGGCCGACCTGTTTTACATGCTGCCGTTGACCCTAGCGGGAATCGCGGTTCTACTCATACTTCGCTGGAGGATTAACCTACTCACGCTAAGGGACGACGTCACCTTTTCCTTAGGGGCCGACCCGGGAAAGCTCCGCGCCGTGGTGGTCATCTTCGCGGTATTGGCCGTTGCCGCGGTCACTTCGGTGGCCGGGGTCATTGCTTGGATTGGATTAATCGTTCCCCATCTGGCTCGAAAGATATTCGGCGCCGATAACAGCCGCATCATCCCGGCCTCGCTTATTCTCGGTGCCACATTAATGATTGTCTTTGACACCGTCGCTAGGACGCTTACGGCGGGTGAAATCCCGCTGGGTATAATGACCTCACTTTGCGGAGCGCCCATCTTTCTCCTGCTGCTCTCCCGAGGAGGTGAAAGCTAGTGACTAGGATAGAGATCAGAGGTTTGAGGTTCCGATACCCGGGTCGGGGTGAAGAAGTTCTTAAGGGAGTCACCACAGTTTTTTCTGAGAGCAGAGTCACGGCTCTGCTTGGCCCCAACGCCTCCGGCAAGACGACGCTTTTCAAGGTTCTTCTCAAGGTCCTGTCGCCAACAGCGGGCAGTATTCATGTCAATGGGAAGGAGATAGGGCGGCTGAGTCTGGCCGAGCTGAGCAAGACCGTGGCCTGGGTGCCGCAGGAGGAGGAGCCGCTGTTCCCCTACACCGTCCACGAATATCTCATGCTGGGCCGGGCACCTCACCTAGGATTCTTCGACGTGCCGACGCGAGCCGACGAGCGGATCATCCGACAGACCCTCGCCGAACTCGGCATCTCGGGCCTCGGCCAGCGGGAGACGACCGACCTGAGCGGCGGCGAGAAGCGGTTGATCTTCATTGCCCGGGCGCTGGTGCAGCAGACCGAGGTGCTGATCCTTGACGAACCCACGGTGCACCTTGACCTTAGGAACAAGGCCCGCGTGCTCCGGGCGATCAGGAAGGCGGCGAGGGCAGGGAAGACGGTGATTTTCTCCACCCACGATGTCAATGAAGCCTCGCTGGTGGCCGACGAGGTCAAGATACTCAACGGGGGCAGGATAATCACGCAAGGGGACCCGGCCAAGGTGCTGACGGAAAAGGTCTTGAAAGGGATATATGGGACGAAGCTGGTGTTCAGAAGGGTGGACCGGAGGCCGATAGCGGAGCTGTCCCCAGAGAACTTTGGGGTGAGGAGATGAGAATTGTTCTGGTTGGTGCGAAGGGAGTGGGCAAGACCACGATCTGTCGGAAGGTCGTCGAAATGGCACGACGGCGGGGGCTCAGGTGCGTCGGGACGATAACCTCGCAGCAGGGTGACGATCTCTTAGTCGAGGACGTCGCTACCGGGGAGAAAAAGCTGCTGGCGGCCGTGGCCGGTTCCCACAAGGTTCCGGGCGGCATTCCCCACTGCCACTTTGTCTTCAGTCCCGAGGGAATTGAGTTCGGCAAGAGGGCCCTGAGTAAGAGGGGCGATCTTCTGGTAATCGACGAGTTCGGCAAGCTCGAGCTCATGGGAAAGGGCTTCGACAACGCGCTGGAGGCTTTCAAGAGACATGGCCGCGCCGTCCTCGCGGCCCAGGACACGCTTAAAGACAGGCTCCTGCAGGAGCTTGACGGTGTTGAGTTCAAGGTCGTCGAAGCGACCGAGCAGAACCGCGAGGAGCTGCCCCAAGCCATTATCGGGTGTTTGGATGCTCATCGATGACCTGATCGCCAGCCTGCCGGAAAAGGAGCATGAGGTTAAGGAGGTCCGCGTCGGCTATCTCTGGATCGGCGTCGTGACCAAAAATTGCGGCCTAGCGAAGAACTACGGCGGGCCCTACACGCCGGCGCCGGCGGGGTTTGGAAATTTGGAGAAGTTGGGGTGTGCCAAACTGCTCTCCTACGCTCGGTCCTGGAACTTCCTCGAGGCCGGGATCGGCATCGCCACGCTGAACTCGCTGATCGATGTTCGGGGGAAGAGGAAGAACGCCTTTGACATCATCCGCGAGGTGGGCAGGAACAAGAGGATCGTGATGGTGGGGCACTTCCCCGACGCCAAGGACCTGCGGAAGACGGCCAAGGAGGTCTGGGTGCTGGAGCGGAACCCGCAGCCCGGGGACCTCCCTGACACCGCGGCCGAGTACCTGATCCCGAAAGCCGATGTCGTCGCCATCACCGGCTCGGCGATCATAAACAAGTCGCTGGAGAGGCTGCTGGAGCTGAGCCGGGGCAAGTTCACCGTCATCCTAGGGCCTTCCACGCCGATGTCCGAGGTCCTCTTCGACTACGGGGCGGATGTGCTCGCCGGGGTGAGGGTGAAGAATCCTGCCGGTGTTATGAGGAAAATCTCGCAGGGCGGCGGAATGGTCAGCCAGCTGAAGGGCGATGTGGAGTTCCGGGTGATGGAAAAATAAAAATTCGTTGAAATTGGGTTTAATAATCTGAAGAGTAAGAAATACTGGGCCCCGGTGGTGTAGGCCGGTCAAGGGGGAAACTCCCGCCGAAATCATACAGCCCTTTCGAGGCTGTGACACGGGTTCAAATCCCGTCCGGGGCACCACTTGCAGTTAAATTTTTAGGACAAAGGAAGTTTAAACAAAAATTGGTTGTTCAGCAAGACAAGAAAATTAAAACTACCATTTTTGTTGTTGATTTATTTACCAACATCGGTTCATTAACTGGGGGCCGAGGTGAGAAAAACAATCGCCTTAATTGCGATTTTCATCTTAATCGCATCGTTGGAAGTCTGGATTTGGCTTTGCGTTGCCCACCCACTGCTACCGATGTTTGTCGTGGCGCTTGCCGGTGCCGGTGCTTTGGGGCTGCTCTGGCGAAGCTGGGCCCTCACTTGGGCGGGCATCTCCGCAGCTTGGGCCTTCTACCTCCCCGTCCTGCTGGCGCTCCTTCAGGTCTCGATTGGCATGGCGCTGATCTACGGCGGGCTGCTGGCCTTTCTTTACGGAATCTGGGCCCCGCTGCTCTCCTTCGAGGCAACGGCGTGGCTGGTTAGGGGGCGGATATCGGAACCACAGCCATTCCAGTTCGTCGCGCCGGTTCTCATCGTCATCGGCTCGGCCCTTTTTGCAGTTGCTCTTGCCCAGCTCGTCAGGTCAAAGGTTCGCGGCGGCGGCTTGGTGACCTGCGGGTTGTACGCTCTGGTCAGGCATCCCCAGTACCTCGGCGTCAACATCCTAGCGCTGGGCTTCGTGCTCTATGGGTTGAGGCCGATCGACTTCATCGCCTGGGTCAACCTGGTCTTCCTCCACGCGGCCTTGGCGGAGAGTGAGGAGGGCAGACTCAGGAGTTCTTTTGGGGAGAAATATCTGGAGTATCAAAGCCAAGTTCCTTTCCTCATCCCCTTCCTTCCCCAAAGGCTGCGGAGATCCCTCGGCGGTCGTCTAGCTTCGGGCCGGAGGAGAAAGGTCGTTCTGGTCGTGGCTTATCTCTTGACCATGGCCCTCCTGATAGCGCTGCTCTGGTCGCTGTGGCAGGCAAACGGTGCCATGCTCATGAGGTAGTGCCGCTGGGTCTCCTGCTGCCAACCGAATGGCAAGGGTTAAAACGAATCACCGGAAATTGGTTCTTGGTGAATCTCTTGCCGAGACGCCGAGGCCGCTACTCCGGACGGCTGCTGATCGGTTTAATCGTGGTCGCGCTACTGGTCGGAGTTTTTGCCGGTGCTGTGTCCGGTTACGCGGTCGCCTGGCAGGAGGTTAAAAGGCTCCAAGACCAAGTCTCCTCGCTCAGCGATCAGGTCGCAGATCTGGAAAATCAAGTCTCGTCTCTCAGCGGCCAGATTGTCGGGCTGGGAAAGGAGAATGTGGTTTACTTAGTCCAGGAGAACTTTTCCCTCCCCGATTTGTACGAGAAGGTGAAAGATGCTGTCGTTGTAATCCGTTCCACGCGTTCCACAGGAGTGGCCCAGGGATCGGGCTTCTGGTACAGCTTTGAGGGCCAGCCGGTGATCGTGACCAACTATCACGTGGTCAACGGCGCCACGGAGATCGTGGTAACGCTTAGAAACGGCAACGCCTACCCGGCAACGCTGCTGGGCTCGGATCCCTACGCCGACCTCGCCGTGCTCTCCGTCAGTGCTCCGAAAGACGAGATTAAAACTTTGGAAATAGTCAGCTCATCGACGCTGAAGGTAGGTGACACGGTGGTGGCGGTGGGCAACCCCTACGGCCTCACCGGCTCGATGACAGTGGGCATCGTGAGCCAGCTCGGCCGGACGCTGCAGGAGTCAACGATCGGCAACTACTCAATCGCGAACATCATCCAGACCAGCGCGCCCATCAATCCCGGCAACTCGGGCGGCCCGCTGCTGAACGTCCGCGGGGAAGTCGTCGGAATCACCACGGCAATTGTCGCCGACTCGCAGGGGCTCGGCTTCGCCGTTCCCTCGAACACGATACTGCGCGAGATAGGGTCGCTGATAAAGACGGGCAGCTACAACAAGCATCCCTGGCTGGGGATATTGGGCCGGGACATGGACTACGAGATTGCCCGGGCGATGAACGTTGACGTGACTTACGGCTGGCTGGTCGTCTCGGTCGTCCCCGGAGGCCCGGCGGACAAGGCAGGTCTGCGCGGCGGAACCAAGCAGTATTTGACTTCAACGGGGACGTTGGTGACCATCGGCGGGGATATCCTGATAGCCATCGACGGGCACCGCATAATCACACTAGACGACCTGTTGAGCTACTTAGAGGAGTACACTGCTCCTGGACAGGTGGTCGAATTCACCGTGGTCAGAAATAATACTACCATCTACGTCTCCTTGGAGTTGGGTGCCAGACCACCGCCTTCTTGAACGGATGTTGTGTTCATTAAATAGCAAGGGTTAAAATTTCACTTTCCAATGACTCACTGGTGAACGGTTGGTGAAACTTCCCCTCGTTACCCCCGAGATCTGCGCCCACTACCACTCGGGAAAGAGGTATGAAATCCACGTCAGGTTGCCTCAGGTGAAGAAGGAGAACATTGAGCTGAAATTTTCCAAGAATGGATTTTGCATCAAAGCCCGTAGGGATGACCTCGTCTTCGCGGCCTGTCGATCCCTTGATCTCCCGGTCGATCCCAATAAGGTGAGGACCAAGTACTACGATGTCGAGTGGCTGCGGGAAATAGTTGCCCCGCTGCTGAAGCCTGTGAAGGCTAGGAGGATTCCCATCCGGTGAGGCCGGCGTTCATGATTTATAAGGGCAGAGCCGGCTGTTGGTGTTGGTGAGGCTATGCCTAACTGTGCTGTCTGCGGGAAACCGCTAGAGCAGCTCACGGTGAAATGTGCCGGCTGTGGCGCTGAAATGCACCGGGAATGCGCCAAGAAAACGCTGGGAAAGAGCTACTGTAAGAGCTGTTACAAGGAGGGTAAGAAGCAGTCACGCTACGAGAGGATGGCCCAGCGCGACGCCTGGCGATAAAATAGGTTTAATTTGCCGAGGGAGAGATTTTTTCGGGCAGGGGTATCCGAGCCAGGTCTAAGGAGCAGGGCTTAGAACCCTGTGGCTAAGGCCTTCGTGGGTTCAAATCCCACCCCCTGCACCACCTTGATGGAGTTCACTTATCTCCTCAATTTCCTCCGCTGCGCCGCTCTCCGCTTCTTCAACGGCATCGAGGAATTATCAACCCCCTGCACCACCAAATTTTAATAACCTAAGCTTGCAACATTGGAGCACTTAAGTAACCATTCATGCTGATTAGCAAGCCTTTTTTGAACGGAATAGAGAGCAAAGGTGGAGGTGACTGATTTGGAAACCCCTGAAAAGCTTCTCAAGAAGGTCGGCATCCATGGAATGGCTGCAGCGATATTGATGATTATCTTCGGTGCCTTGATTATCGCCTTTCCCGCGCTGATTTCTTGGCTGGTGGGTATTTACCTGATTGTCGTCGGTGCGCTGAACTTGGCTGGTGAGTTGGAAAAACGAAGACCAGTTAGGCTCAGCCCTCCCGAAAGTGGAACTCAAGCTGAGAGGTAGTCAAGCCAGCCCATTCCAGATGGGTTGCTTTTGCCGGGCAGACCTCAGGGATACAGGCAACAACCGTAGTATTTATTTGGGGTGAGTGGATAAGTTTGTGAAGTTGATAGTATGCCTAAGCCCACGGGACCAACCAATCCGCAGCTGAGGAAGCTGCTGCGGTTACTTCGTGAGCAGGGGAAGAAGCATGGGGCGCAGATCTGGCTGGACCTAGCGGAGCGACTCGAGCGACCTCGCAGGTCCCGTGCTGAGGTTAACCTAAGCCAGATTAATCGGTACGCTCAAAATGGAAGCACGGTGGTAGTTCCTGGCAAGGTCCTGGCTGCAGGACGGTTGAGCCATCCTGTCATGGTGGCGGCGCTGAGTTTCTCGGTCCCGGCGAAACGAAAAATTATTGCGGCCGGTGGCACCGTTTTGAGTTTACAGCAATTGGTGGAGCAGAACCCGACGGGCAGAGAAGTAAAGCTGATGGAGTGAGAGAATGATTATCATCGATGGTAAGGATTTGGTTTTGGGCCGGCTAGCGAGCTTTGCCGCTAAACGTTTGCTTGAGGGTGAAAGGGTCATCGTCCTGAATGCGGAACAGGCGATTATCTCGGGAAGAAAGGACACGACCTTAGAGTCCTACAAGGCGTGGTTGGAGACAAGGAACGTTGCCAATCCCAAAAAGGGTCCTTTTCATCCCAGGCGCCCCGAGGACATCGTACGTCGGGCGATAAGGGGGATGCTGCCCCACGATAAGCCCAAGGGTAGGGAGGCCTTTCGTCGCCTGCGTGTTTACGTTGGTGTTCCAGAAGAGTTCTCAGGTAAGGAAACAGTAAAAGTTCCCGGAGCCCACTTGGCGGAACTCAGCACCAGACGATTTATAAGGGTTGGCGAGCTGAGCAAGATGTTGGGCGGTAGATTCTAATGAAGCCGGTTATCGCAATTGGGCGGAGAAAGGCTTCGCTGGCCAAGGTGAAGATTACTCCTGGCAAGGGGCGAGTCATCGTGAACAATAGGGCCCTCGATGCCTTTGAGCCCGAGCTGGCTCGGTTGAAGATTCTGGAGCCGCTGCAGCTGGTTCCGGAGCTGGTCAAGGGCGTGGATATAACTGTCGAGGTGAAGGGAGGCGGTTTCATGGGCCAAGCTGAAGCCGCTCGGACCGCGATTGCCCGAGGACTTTTTGAGTGGTCCAAAGATCCAAAGGTCCGCGAGATTTTCAGGCACTATGACTGGACACTGATAAAGAGCGATGTTAGATTTAAGGAGACAAAGAAGCCAGGAGGCCCGGGGGCGCGGGCCAAGTTCCAGAAGAGCTACCGCTGAGGTGTGGTGATGAAACCGGTACGCTGTTTTACCTGCGGCAAGCTCCTCGCCGACAAATATGAGGTTTTCGAGGAGCGGGTCAAGAGAGGCGAAGATCCCGCTCACGTGCTGGATGACTTGGGTCTGAAACGGTACTGTTGTCGAGCAGCTATTCTCACCAGCGTTGATTTCACCGAAGAGATTGCCAAGTTCAAGAAGTAACCGAACTGCTTTTAGCTTCCCGCTACCAAGTCTTATCCATGACAACGGAGTGGTATCTGGATTTTGTTGACACCAGCCACCGTCCCTCAAGCGATGAGCTCGTTGCTCTCTTTAGGGTCGAGCCCGCTCCGGGCATCAGCATGCCCGAGGCGGTGGGCAGGGTGGCTTCGGAGAGCTCAATTGGGACCTGGACCAAGCTGACGACGATGACCCCGGAAAAGAGGCGGCTTATGGCCAAGGCCTTCTCCATCAAGAAGCCTTGGGTTAAGATCGCCTATCCTGCGGAACTCTTTGAGGCCGGGAACATGCCGCAGGTGCTCAGCTCCATCGCGGGCAACATCTTTGGCATGAAGGCAATAAAGAACCTCAGACTGGAGGACGTCAGCTTCCCGCCGGCGCTGGTTGAATCTTTCCCCGGCCCACAGTTCGGGATTTCTGGGATTAGGAAGATCTTCGGCGTCGAGAGGCCCCTGACGGTTTCCGTGCCCAAGCCTAAGGTGGGAATGACCAGCGAGGAGCACGCCCAGGCCGGTTACGAGGCTTGGTCGGGAGGGCTGGATATACTGAAAGACGATGAGAATCTGTCCAGCCAGACCTTCAACCAGTTTGAGCGGCGGGCGAGGCTCTCCTTCAAGATGAGAGACAAGGCCGAAAAGGAGACGGGCGAGAAGAAGAGTTACCTAATTAACGTCACTGCGGAGACGAAGGAGATGCTGAGGCGCGCCAGGCTGGTGAAGAGCTTGGGTGGCGAATATGTTATGGTGGATATTCTCACCACGGGCTGGGCGGCAGTGCAGACGCTGCGAGAGGAATGTGAGCAGCTGGGCCTAGCCATCCACGCCCACCGGGCCTTTCACGCGGCCTTCACCAGAAACCCGAAGCATGGCATGTCCATGCGCGTGGTCGCCAAGATAGCCCGTCTCCAAGGCGTTGACCAGCTTCATGTTGGCACCGTGGTGGGCAAGCTGGAGTCGCCTAAGGAGGAAGTTCTCGCTCTTAAGGAGGTGTTGACCAGCGATAAAATAAATGGCACCGCGGGAACTCTGCCGCAGGACTGGCGCGGGATTAAACAGGTCTTCCCGGTTAGCTCCGGCGGGCTACATCCTGGCTTGGTGCCGCAGGTCATAAAGCTCTTGGGCCGCGACATTCTGATCCAGATTGGTGGGGGCATCTGGGGCCATCCCGACGGCGGCCGGGCTGGGGCTAGGGCGCTGCGGCAGGCGATTGAGGCTACTCTGGACGGAATTCCGCTGAGCGAGTATGCCGAGACGCATCAGGAGCTGAGGCGAGCCTTGGAAACCTGGGGATATATCAGACCAAAGTAAAAAATCGTGGTGAAGATGTCACCATACGACGTTGAGCTGATCACCCCTGAAGAGAAGGACGAGATCTTCAACCGGAATCTGCACCGCTACCTCTACACCAAGAAGGCCAACATTTACGGCTGCTGCATCAAGCTGTTGACCGAGCTGGAGGATATCAAGGATAGATGGGAGGAAAACTTTTACACCATGGATGAGAACATCCGCTCCCATGGTCGCCTGGTGGTGCTGCGGGAGAAGGGCGGGGAGCTGAACGTCAAGTACGACCCCTACACCAACACCGCCTTCCTAACTAACGTGAACTATTACGGCTGGGTGAAGAGCATCGCGCTGGCTGTGGCCGGAGACGTGCTTGAGGACGAGCACGGCATTTACTCGGTTCATGGGGCGGCGATAGACTTCAACGGCACCGGCGTCTGCATCATCGCGCCCTCCGGGACGGGGAAGACGACGCACTCCTGGGGGCTGCTTCGGCATCCTGAGGCCAGGCTGATTTCCGATGACTGGTTCTTCGTGAGGCTGTTTGACCGGGGCCATCAGGCCTTCGGCTCGGAGAAGAACTGCTACATCGAGGCCGATATTGGAAAAATCTGGGGGGAGTATCTCCCGCTGGTGGAGAGGTCTCACTTTGACGAGAAGGGCCGCGCTGTGGTGAACGTGCGGTGGATCGTCGGGTCTGGTGGAGTGATCCCCATGACCACGATTAGGAAGGTCATCCTGCTGAAGAGGGACAGCTCCGATGAGCGGCGGGTCTGTAGGATTTCTCCCGAAGAGGGACTTGAATACCTAGCCGCCAACGATTTCTGCAACCCGCACCAGCTGGTCCGGGATTCGCGAAAGATGGCGCTGAGAAAGAACTTCTTCAAGAGGCTGCTGGAGAAATCTGAGGTCTTCTTGGTTAACACGGTGCCTCCGCCCGCCGAGACTCATGAAAACATCCTCCGCGTGATAAGGTCGTGAGCGGACGGTTAAGCATTTTATTATATTAGAACTGATTTAGTCCGTTGGGGCCGTGGGGTAGCTTGGTCTAGCCTCTCAGCTTGGGGGCCGAAAAACGGCCAACCTGCTGGTGACCCGAGTTCAAATCTCGGCGGCCCCACCTCCATAGGGCATCGGAAGTTTGGGTTTCTCGTGTTGGTTTAAGAAATAAAGTATTTCCATGTCTTTAGCCCGCCCAAGGAATGGGGGAGATTGTAGATGAAGGAGGACGGTTCCCGGAAGCACTGGATGAAGCACTCATTGCAATCCATCGGGTCGTGTTTCTCCCACTTTCCGTTCTGGTTCAGGACTGTCCCCTTGTTGAAGCAGGGGTGAACCAGTCCGGACCAGTCAATCCAGTAGACGACGCGGCCGCTGCCGCAACGGCTCACCCGCTGAAAATTCCCCCGCGCATACTCGACGGCTTCTTTAAGAAAAACATCGCTGTTGACGATGTCACTACCAGATCTTTTCAACCTGAGCGCAGCGCTGAAGAAATCGGCTATCTGCTTTCGCGTCAGGCCGCTGATGATGCTCTCGCACTTGGAAAAATAGTCCCCACCGTTGGTCTCCGGGAAGCAGAAACCCACGGGAATCCCGACCTCGCTGTTCAGGAACCCGACGTACCCCTCGATTTTTTGGATGATGTACCTGTTAGGCGGAGCGTTGGCAAAGGACTTTATTCCCATTCTCCGGCAAACTTCCACGCTTTTCAAGCATTTTTCGAACGCGCCGGGGTGTCCCCGGTTGCAGTCGTGTTCAGCACCCAATTGGCTGTCGATGCTGAACCCAATCGCGTCCACATAACCCTTCACCTCACCAATTTTCTCGGGAAGGGTCCCGTTCGTCGCGATGTGCACAAAGATCCCCAACTCGTGGGCCCTCTTGGCCAGCGCGGTCAGGTGGGGATAGAGAAATGGCTCCCCGCCAGTGATGGACAAAAAGGCGACCTTGTTCCTCACGCACTGGTGCAGAATTTCTAGTCCGACATCAAGGGGGAGGTGCCTAGGAGGCAGGTTGGGGATGTTGCACATCGAGCAGCGGCAGTTGCAGGCGGAGGTGACGCTGAGGATGGCGGTCTTCCACCTCCTCTCCAAGGCACACTTAAGCAAGGGTCTTAACATGACACCAATTTAAGGTGCCCCACGGCTTCATTTATTCTTTCCCAAATTTAACTTTGAATGCTTTAGCCATCTTTTGCGGCAAATTTATATTTTCTTTGGGTCAAGTGGCCAATATGAAGGTTCTGATCCTTTACTGGAGCTTAACTGGAAACACCGAAGCCGTCGCCAGGGCGATAGCGGACACGGTTGGGGAAAGCGGGCACGATTGCGACTTGCTCAAAATCGGGGAAAACGTGGAGGCGGACTGGTTCGGCTACGATCTCGTTTTCGTCGGTTCTCCGGTCTATGAATTCCTGCCGCCCCAGAACGTCATCAATTACCTGAAGAAAAGGTTCCACTATTATCGCGACGTGCAGGGGAGGCTCAGCCCGGGATCACCGATGTTGGGCAATAAATTCATGGTGGCCTTCTGCACCTACGCTGGGCCGCACACCGGGCTCCATGAAGCAATTCCGGCGGTGAGATACACGGAACAATTTTTTGAGCATCTGGGCTTCTTTATCTTGGACCCCATCATGGTGGTCGGCAGCTTCAACGCCGAGGCGCTGAACGGCAAGTTCGGCTACACCAAGGAGCTATGCGAAAAATTGAACAAGCAGGGCCGGTTGGGCAACATCAGCGGCCGGCCGAATCAGAGTGATCTGGACGAGGTCAGAAACCGGGCCAGAGGAATTCTGAATTTCGTTGCCGCCGCGTTTTAAAAATTTTGACTGCTTAGTCGCTTATTCGCAGTACTCCGGCGCCGCGGATTTTGCCCTGCCTGAGCAGGATCAGGGCCTCGTTAGCCTCCTCCAGTCTGAACACCTGAACCTCAGGCCTTACCGGTATCTCGGCCGCGAGGGGCAGAAATTCTAAAGCATCTCTCCGGGTTACATTGGCGACGCTCTTCAGCTCCTTCTCCCACCAGAGATGCTCGGTGTAGTCTAGCTCCGGAATCGTGGTTGTTTTTCTGATTGCGTTGACCACCACCCGGCCGCCCTTCTGCAGGTTTCTCAACGCTTCTCGGACCGGCTCACCCACTGGGGTAAAGTCTATAGCGCAGTCCAGCTTGGTCGGCGGAGTATCCCCGGTGGCGCCAACCCAGTCGGCACCTAGCTTCCAAGCAAGGCCCTGGTGTTCGGTTTGGCCTGGCCGGGTAAAGACGAAGACTTGTGATTTAGGATATAGATGTTTGACCACTTGGATGACGATGTGGGCCGAGGCGCCGAACCCGTACAGGCCGAGAACCTTGCCGTCCGCTATTCCTGATAGCCGCAGGGCACGATAGCCGATGACGCCCGCGCAGAGCAGCGGGGCCGCTTGGAGGTCGTCAAACGTCTCAGGTACTGGATAGGCAAAATCCTCCGAGACCACCGCATATTGGGCATAGCCTCCGTCAGCATCCTTGCCCGTCCATTTTGCCTCAGCACATAGATTCTCTGCACCACTGCGGCAGAAGTGGCAGCGACCGCAGGCCCAGTTAATCCAAGCAATCCCCACTCGATCGCCCACTTTAAATTTAGACGCGTCGGGGCCTAGTTTTTCCACCCTGCCAATGATTTCATGTCCTGGGATGATGGGGAACTTTGTCGGCGGTACTCTGCCTTCGATTTCATCCAGTTCGGTGTGACAGATTCCACAAGCGGACACCTTAACTAGGATTTGGTTGTCTGTAGGAACAGGGTTGGGCAGCTCCACCAGCTCCAGCGGCCTCTCTCCCACAGGGGCAATCCTAGTGATTACCACGGCCTTCATCTATCTCCCGTTGTTAATGAGGCGCCCCTGCCTAAAATGTTTGGCCGGAATTAACGATGCAGAAAATTTTGCACACGTATGCATTTATAAACAACATTTTTTATACCTTTGGATGGTGGGGGGCGGAGAGCATGGAGGATTGGGGCAAGATCCATGAGGCGGCCGAGCTCTTGGGGATAAAATCAACGGGAAAGAAAATCTTGAATCTCTTGGCGCGAACAGAGAGAAAGCTTTCGGTGGCTGAAATCGTCGCGGGGACGAAGAGATCGGAGCGGGCCGTGAAGGAACACCTAAAGAAGCTGGTCGATTTAAAGCTAGTTCAGCGGGAAATTTCGGTGACCGAGAAAGGGCGTTTGGCCTACCGGTACTTCCGGCTACATTCCGACGATTTCTTCCGAACGGTGAAGCAGGAAATAGACCGGCGGTTGCGCAGGCTGGGACCTCGAGGTAAAAAAGAGACTGACTAGTGACGTCTCTCCCTGTTGGCTCTCAGGTTGCGGAGGTCGAGGTGACTCCGATGAGTGAGATCGTTCTGACCGCGGAGTATTCGCTGATGAGCGATTACCGCGGTTCCGAATTCCTCGGCTTTGCCGCCTGCGCCCCGAAGCTGGTGCCGGAGTGGCTCTACAGATGGGCGGTCTGTCCGCCACTGCCTCAGCAAAACGGCATCGTGAAATACGCGCCGGGAGGAACGAGGAAGATTGAAGCTGCCCTTTTGGAGAAGGGCTTCGATGTCGTGGTCGCCCATCCGGAGCACTTGGACAAGGTTATCGATGACAAAACCAAGGTCGTGGGCATCACCTCAAACGACCCCTTAGGAATCGGACCGGCCTCAAGCACCTTCTCCGGTCTGATGGGGCAGGAGACCTATTCGGCGATTTTCTTCCGGAAGCTGGTCACCGGCCCGATTATCAAGGAGAACGGTTTGAAGACGATAGTCGGCGGTCCTGGCGCTTGGCAGCTGGCTGATGAGGCAGTGAGAAGGGAGCTGGGCATCGACTGCGTGGTCATCGGCGAGGGTGAAAGAACTGCGGTGAAGATGTTCGAGAAGGCGCTGAAGGGCGAGAGCCTGCCTGGTGTAGTGGAGGGTGAGGTGGTGCCGCTGGAGGAGATCCCGTCGATAAAAAATGCCACGGTAAACGGAATCGTCGAAATCGCCCGAGGCTGTGGCCGGGGATGCGAGTTCTGCGTCCCCACCATGCGCTACTACAGGTGCCGGCCGGTCGATAAAATTCTGGAGGAGGTTAAGGTCAACCTCGACGCCGGGCTGGACCGGATTCTCCTGCATGCCGAAGACGTGCTGCGGTACGGGGCTAAGGGAATTGTTCCTGACGAAACCAAGGTTTTAAACCTCTTCAAAGAGGTGAAAAAAACTACAGGCTGGGGAGCCTACATTTCCCACTTCGCCTTTGCCTCGGTCATGGCGAAGCCGGAGCTGGTAAAGTCGCTGAGCGAGCTGATGGAGGTCCCGTGCAAGAAGATACCTTGGATTGCGGGGCAGGTCGGGATAGAGACTGGATCACCCCGGTTGCTGGAAAGGCACATGAGAGGAAAGGTGGCGCCCTTTAAGCCCGAGCAGTGGCCGGAGGTGGTGGTTGAGGCCCATAAGATTTTGCATGACAACCACTGGGTACCCTGCTCCACGCTGATCATGGGCCTCCCCGGAGAAACCACCGACGACGTGACGAAGACGATTGAGCTCGTGGAGGAGCTCAAGGATTACAAGTCGCTCATTGTGCCGCTCTTCTTCGTGCCGCTCGGGGTGCTCGGTAAAGAAAAGAGGTTCACCGTGGAGGATATGAAGCCGGAGCACTGGAAGCTATTGGCCGCCTGTGTGAAGCATGACCTGAACTGGATTGATGAACTGGCCACGGAGGAATTCAGGTCGTTGGTCAGCCGGTTTTTGCTGGGTAAGGTCTTAATTGGAGTTATCAAACGCGGAGTTAAGCCTTACCTGAAAAAGATGGAGCAGGGCTTGAACCCGATTCTGAAGCGAGAGCCAAGCTGCGGAAAATGAAATTTCTGAAGATAGAATCCATACTATTTAAACCGTTGAAATGCAGATTTTGTGGGGCCGAAATGAAGAAAATTAGTTTAGCGACCATTTTATTTGCCATTGCCGTTTTGGTTAATCTGCTCCTTTATATCTTTCAACCCCTCGGCAACTACTTTTACCTCGTCAGCGACGCCGCCGCCATAGTTTTCTCGTTTATCGCTTTCTCGTTTGGAGCGGCCTCTTTAAAATTGCATGGATTCAGAAACATCAAGGGAAGACCCATGTTTTTCTTGATCGCTGGAATTTTTTGCTGGTTTTTAGGAGAAGTTGCTTGGGGTTTTTACGAAATTTTTCTCAAAGTCGAGGTGCCATTGTTTAGCATTGCCGACTTTTTCTGGCTGATTGGTTATCCTCTGTTTATCGTGGGGATTTACTTCGTTTGGAGCTCAACAAGGAGGAAAATAGGGGTTAAAAAACTGGCTTCCACGATAATGCTATCGGCGATAATCTTAATCGTCTTTTATTACCTTTCAGTTCCAACCATTTCAACCCCCGATCTGTCTCTCACCGAGAAAGTCAGCACGGCCGGTTACATCATTTGTGATTCAGTTTTGTTGGTCGCCATGATCATCACGTTGTTTCACATTTCAGGAAAAGAACTTTTCAAGCTTTGGGCTGCACTCCTTATCGCCTTGGTGTTCATGTCACTGGCGGACGTTCTCTTCGCCCACATTTTCAGCAACTACGTGAGCAACCGCACAATCGATGCAGTTTGGAATCTGGGTTATCTACTCATAGCCTTTGGGTTTTTCATGTATGCTAAAAATTACCGGGTGGCTTTGGAGAGAGCTTTTAAGATTCAAGATAAATTTGATTGAGCGCTTCAACTAAAGAATTGATCTAAAAGTCTGGGGGTTGTGTGGTGTGATGAGGGTCGGCCTGATCGGGTGCGGCGCAATCGGCACGGCGTTGGCGCACATGATTGATATCGGTGAAGCAGGAAATGTCGAACTCAGCTGGGTCTATGACCTGAAACAGGAGTGCTCCCTGCGGTTGGCAGCTGGCTTAAAGCACCGGCCTAGAATACTGCACCACCATGAAGAAATTTTTGCGGAAAAAAATGCCGATATCGTTGTCGAGGCCGCTTCTCAGGAAGCAGTTAGGCAATATTCGCTTGGCATCCTCAGATCCGGAAAAGACCTCATCATCCTTAGCGTGGGGGCACTTTGCGACGATGAATTTCTCAGCCGCCTACGGGAGGAGTCAGAACGCCAGGGTAGGAAAATCTACGTTCCCTCGGGTGCGGTAATCGGGATAGATGGGGTGAAATCGGCCTCGCTCCGGAAAATTAGTACGGTTAGGCTTGTCACCAGAAAGCCCCCAGTTGCCTTCAAAGATAACGAATATCTCAGCAGAAAGGGCGTTAAGCTGTCCCATCTCCGCACCCCAAAAATAATCTTCACCGGCACCGCCCGGGAAGCTGTGAAGCTCTTCCCAGCCAGCGTGAATGTTGCGGCCACGTTGAGCTTAGCCGGAGTAGGTTTTGACAGGACGATGGTGACGATCGTAGCGGATCCAAGGATCAAGAGGAATATCCACGAGATCAGGATGGAGGGAGAATCTGGCGAGCTGATTGCTAGGTCTATCAACAAGCCGTTCCTCGAATCACCCCGGACCAGCTATCTGGCCGCGCTCTCGGCGGCGCGAACCTTGCGGAATCTGAGCGAGGCCATTCAGATCGGCACATAGTTAATATTCCTCCAGCTTCAGAGAATTCTGGTGTTTTACGATGGCGGACCGGTTACGGGAGGAAATCATAAAGTTGAAGGCGGAACGCGAGGCCATCATCTTGGCCCACAACTACCAGCGGGAGGAGATTCAGCTGCTTGCGGACTATATCGGCGACTCACTGGACCTAGCGAGGTATTCGACAAAGGTTAAGGAAAAAGTGGTGGCCTTCGCAGGAGTGGATTTCATGGCCCAGACCGCGGCGATGTTGAACCCGGATAAAACGGTGCTGATTCCCGATCCGATGGCCCGCTGCCCGATGGCGGCGCAGCTGCGGCTGGAGATGGTGCGGGAGGCCAGAAGAAGACATCCCGGGGCGGCCGTGGTCCTTTACATCAACACGCTCGCCGAGACCCGTGCCGAGGCTGACATCGTTTGCACCTCGGCCAACGCGACCCAGATAGTTAACGCCCTTGAGGAGGACGAGATCATCTTCGGTCCTGATAAAAATCTGGCGTGGTATGTTCAACAGCGGAGCGATAAAAGGATAATTCCGCTGCCCGATTTTGGCTACTGCTATGTCCACCGGATGTTCACAGCCGCCGACATCCTCCTCAAAAAGGAAAAGTACCCAGACGCGGAGGTGTTGGTTCATCCCGAATGCGACCCCGAGGTGCAGAGGCTGGCCAGCCACATCTGCAGCACCAGCCAGATGCTAGTCCGGGCCAAGGCTTCACCGGCGAAGAGATTCATCATCGCCACGGAGATAGGGATGGTGGAGAGGCTCAGGCGCGAGTTCCCGGATAAAGAGTTCGTCCCGGCGCTGGACACGGCGGTCTGCCAGCAGATGAAAAAGCACGACCTGCAGAAGCTGTACGAATCACTGCGCGATTTGAAGCACGTCGTGAAGGTGCCGCCGGATGTCGCCGCAAGAGCCCGCCGGGCAACTGAAAGGATGTTAGAGCTCTCGGGGAGGGCTACCGGTGACTGACATTTTTCTGCGAAAAAAAATTCGAGAGATGCTCGCCGAGGACTTCGGAAGAGGGGATGTCACCTCGGAAGTACTAATTAAACCGAACCTTCGCGCTAAGGCCGAGGTTATCTCAAAACAGGAGGGGATGCTGGCGGGAGCGAGAGAGGCGGCGATGATTTTTAGGGAAGTCGGAGTCAGGGCAAAAATTCGGCACCGCGATGGGGAAAACATCCAACCCGGTGACGTGGTATTGGAACTGGAAGGGCCGGCAAGAAAAATCTTGGGGGCCGAGCGGGTGGCGTTGAATCTGATGATGAGGATGAGCGGCATCGCCACGGTCACGCGGGAACTGATCGAGCGGGCAAGAAGGAAGAACCCCAAGATAGTAATAGCGGCGACGAGAAAAACCGCCCCGCTGCTGAAGTACTTCGATAAGCGCGCGGTAAAGGTTGCCGGCGGTTGGCCGCACCGTTTTGACCTGAGCGACCAAGTTCTGATCAAAGACAACCATCTGCGGCTGGTGGGTCCGATTACGATGGCGGTGAGGAAGTTTAAGGAACAGGGCAATTACGGAAAAATCGAGGTTGAGACTACAACGCCAGAAGAGGCGCTGGAGGCGGCCCGGGCTGGAGCCGACATCGTTATGTTGGATAACATGAGTCCAAGCCAAATCAGGCAGGCTATAAGACTTCTGGGGAGAGAAGGGTTGAGGAAAAGGGTCACCCTAGAAGCCTCAGGGGGAATAACTCCCGCGAACGTTGCCGAATATGCGACGACGGGGGTGGATATAATTTCGACTAGCTATATGACAATGCGCGCCTGCGCGATTGACATGTCATTGAAGGTGAAGGAAATCGTTGGGGTGAGGGGCCAAGCTAATCCGGTTTCTGGTGCCCGAAACCACAATCGTAAGCGTTTTTAAGCTAATCGGAGACAGAATAGCAGAAATTGAGGTGATTCTATGGCTGAATTGACGCCCAACGCTCAGAAGGTCTACGATGCGCTGAAGAAGCTAGGCGCGACAAGCCCAGAGGTGCTGAAGACTGCGGACGATGTTATGCGTACCGCGCACCTGCCCAAGGGCATGGTAAACAACGCACTGATGGAGCTCGTCGCGAAGGGCTTTGCTAAGCGCGTGGCCAGAGAAAAGGCGGCGGGATACCATCTGATCAAGTGACTACATTCGCCTGACCTAAATGTTTTTTATTTTTTGCCTCAGCCCTAGTGGTAACTAGGTTAAGAACAGAGTGGGCAACCTTGATGCGGAAACCAACGAGAATAAAAGTCCACTGAAGTAGGTTATGTTGGAACACGGTTTACCCAGTGAGGTGCTGAAATGAAACGGACCGGAACAGCGGAGCTCCCACTGCACTATGGGGCTTGTCCACCGTGGTTATTCCGGCGCATGGTGCGGCTATCCGGGGCCATCGCTGAGGCCATCGTGCTGGAGTACGGGACCGAGGAATTTTTGCGGAGGATGGCGGACCCATTCTTCTTCCAGTCACTCGGCTGCGTGGTCGGCTTCGACTTTCACTCCTCAGGTCTGACGACGACGCTCACGGGCGCCCTGAGGGAGGCGCTCAATCCTGAGGAACTGGGGATGGCCGTCTGCGGGGGTAAGGGAAGGGTATCAAAATCGGTGCCGCAGGAAATCCAAAGATTGGTCGATGTCTTCTCATTCAGCACCGCCAAGGCGGAGCGGCTTAAGTATGCCAGCAGAATGGCCGCGAAGGTGGACAACGCCTGTGTGCAGGACGGTTATCAGCTTTACCACCACGCCTTCATCGTCGACGAGCACGGGAACTGGGCCGTGGTCCAGCAGGGCATGAACCAAAGCTTTGCCCGGCGGTATCACTGGCTCTCCGAAAAAGTCGCCAGCTTCGTTGAAGAGCCACATGCCGGAATTATCGGTGACCGCGGGGAAAATACCGTGCTAGACATGACCGCGCGGGAAAGTGAGGAGTCCCGGAAGATTAGCGTGGATCTGGTGTGTGAAGGACCGAAAAAAATTTTGGCCGAGGTTCGCGAGGCAGGGCAGCGTTCTCTGGATGAGTTCACCGGGAGAAGGTCGGAGTACAAGCTGATAATGCCGCGCGGTCACACGATAACCAGTCTGTCGAAACAGACAATGATGGCCCTGCGGCGGGCTTATGAAATTCAGCCCCAGAACTACGAGGAGCTGGTGTCGCTTTCTGGAATCGGCCCCAAGGCGGTCAGAGCCTTGGCACTTGTCTCGGCGTTGATCTACGGAAAGCCGCCTTCATGGAGGGACCCGGTTCGATATTCATTTGCCCACGGTGGCAAGGACGGCGTCCCGTTTCCCGTGGACCGGCAGACCTATCAGAGGACAACGGAAATTCTCGAGGGCGCTATCGAGGCGGCTAGGTTCGGCAGCGAGGAAAAGATGAAGGCCATCCGCCGGCTCCATGAGTTCGTCGGCTGAACTGAGATCCTTTAATAATAGCAGTGAAATTTGATTTGGAGATAATCATGCCGAATGTGTCGGCTGCTGCTGAAGTTGAGATTGTAGAGGTTAAGGGCCTGGGATTGAAGAACCCGCTGATCATTACCGGTTTTGTTGGGGCGGGACTGGTGGGATCGATTGCCGTGGATCAGATCATCAATCAGCTGAAGATGGAAGAGGTGGCCTATGTCAAGTCCCGGCACCTGCCGCCGGTGGCGATCTTCGTCGGGGAAAAGTTGCGGCACCCCTTCCGAATTCACGCGAGCAAGAAGGACAATCTCTGCGCAGTGATCTGTGAGATTCCCCTGAAGGAGGAAGGGCTCTACTCGATATCTTCGGCGCTGCTTGACTGGGCCGAGAAGCAGGGTTCCAAGGAGATTTTGGTGCTCGAGGGGATACCGGTTCCGGGATTGCCCACCAATCGTCAGCCGTTCTGCGTTACCGAGCTCAGCAGATGTGAGCACTTCAAGGACCGCGGAATTAACCTGCTCCGCAAGGGCATCATCTACGGCATTGCGGGCGCCATCCTCAGCGAGTGCCTGACGCGAAAGATAGAAGGGACAGCCATCCTGACCCCGGCGATGGCCACGATTCCGGACCCCGAGGGTGCCGCGGTGCTAATCGATGCGCTGAATAAATCCCACGGGCTAAAGATAGACACTTCGGATCTAATCGCGGGTGCCACCGAGATCCGGGAAAAGCTGAGGGAAATCGCGGAGAACTACGAGAAGACCGCCGCGGCCGAACCCGAGAAGATGTACGCCTGAGCTGTTCGCATGGTCGTAAAGGACGACGCGGGACTAAAGTCGTTGTTAGACGTTAGGACCATCGCAGTCGTGGGGATGTCCAAGGACCCAAAAAAGTACAGTCGCAAAATTGGAGCTTACCTTAAGGGGCACGGTTACCACATCATTCCGGTCAACCCGACGGCCGAGGAGATTTTGGGGGAGAAGAGTTACCCGAGCCTGCTTGACATCCCGGAGGAGCTGCAGAAGGAGATAGGGTTGGTTGACATCTTCCGGCCCCCTGAGGACGTTCCTCTTATCGTGGCGCAGGCGGTTGAGCTGAGAAGGAGGCACGGCAGGCTCAGGGGAATCTGGATGCAGTTAGACATCGTCAACGAAGCAGCAGCCGAGCTGGCGGAAAATTCCGGGCTTGAGGTCGTCATGGACCGATGCATCATGGTTGAGCACAAGCGGCTCAAGCAGGCGGTACTTCAGGGGAAAGCGCCTGAGTGACGACAACGATCGAGTGCTCTAGGTAAGACAGAACATCCTTGCCGTGATAGGTGCGGTTGTGGCCCGGTAGAATTTCTTTTACCGATCCTCCGTTGGCCAGTTCCAGCAGCGAATTGAGCGAGTTCAGCTGCAAATGTAGGCTGGCCTCGTCCTCCATTTGCAGGGTCATGCTCTCAAGCTCAAAGGTCATGTCCAGCGGGTCTCTGTCGTCCTCTGGGTAGCAGATCGTGGTGTCCCCAGTGAAGAGCGTCCTCGTTTTCACGTGGAGAAAGCTCAGGCTTCCGTAGGTGTGCCCTGGCGTCGGAATCACCTGTAGGCCGAAGATCGTTTCTCCCCCGTAGAGCAGTTCCGTGGGGGTGTAGCCGGTGTAGGCGAAGTCACTGGGGACGCCCGGGAAATTCATACCCATCTGGATAAGATACGAGTCGGCTACAGAGGCATAGACAGGCATGCCTTCCTCAACGAAGTAATGCCCGGCACCGGCGTGGTCGGCGTGACCGTGGGTCAGCAGCACGGCCAATATTGAACTGTGGGGGAACCTTTTGCCGATCTCCTGCCTGAGTTCGGAATACAGGCTTTCGCTGCCGCAGTCAACTAAGACAATTCCCTCCTTTAGGTTGATGACGTAGACATTGACCTTGTAGAAAGAACCGGGCGGGGCGCCCAGCTCGGGCGAGAGCGGAAGGTACTCTTCGAACCTCGTTATGCCGCCTCGTTCTTGGTAGCTCTTTATTTCAGATTTCTTCGGCTTGGCTTGGGCAAGAGAAGGAGCGGTCGCCAGAACAATCGCGGTAATGAGAAAGATAGCGGTCGAAATTTTAATGGCCCTGGCATTCATTGAGCCGCTTTTCGGGCTTATCTTGGTCGACATCACCTCAGCGTTCGTTTTTCCCCCATATAAACCAATCTTTTTCGGCGGTGAAACAACCGTGGCTTCATTTAGGGACCAATTTTGCCGAGGTTAAACCTTAATAATGGAGATTTCAGACGTTAAAACGGTCCCGCGGTAACTCAGCCTGGTAGAGTGGTCGGCTGTAGACCCAGGCCGCGCTGAAACCGACAGAATTGAAAGATTCCGGTAAATGTCGGGAGTTCAAACGCGGTTGAAGCCGCTGAGACTCTCCCCCGCGGGACCACGCAAAACTTTTAAAAACCCCGATGGGACAATAATTTTGGTTGGCGGCCATAGCGGCGAGGAAATACCCGGTCTCGTCCGATCCCGGAAGTCAAGCTCGCCTGCGTGTCGGGGTGTACTCTTGTGCGCAGGCCAAGGGGAAACCCGATTCGCTGCCAACCGCTCATTAATTTTTTCTGGCAGTAAAAGCCCGGATTTTTCTTCAGTTTCGTGGCATTCACTTTCACAACTAGGGAGAAAATTTATCGGACTATTCTTACAGAGCATTGAAAGGGACATGCCGAAAATATTCACGGTTGGATATGGAAACCAGCACTTTGAGGATTTTGTCAGGCTTCTCAAGCGCCTCGGCGTGAAGCGCGTGATCGACGTAAGGCGCTTCCCAACTTCGAGGTGGCCAGAGTTCGTGAAGGGGAGCTTGCAATCCAGCCTGCCGGCTAGAGGAATCGACTACGTTCACCTGGAGGAGCTGGGAGGATACCGGGGCGGCTATGAGAAGTATACGAAAACGAAAGAGTTCAAAGGTGGGTTAGAAAAACTCGTAAGGATTGCGGGCGAGAGCCCTTCCGTGATCATGTGCGTGGAACCACATCCCGGGGCTTGTCACCGGCGCTTCTTGGCGGAGAAACTGGAAAATCTCGGTTGGGAGGTGGTTCACATCGACGCCAAGGGTGAGATCTTGGATTATCCTAAAAAACCTGTTTCAAGGAGTTAATCCTGTGGACGTTATCCGAGAATTCGACCCCTGGCACGACCCGCTTTGCACCTGCCCTAAAAAGTACGGGTTAAATCCCTACACAGGGTGCGAACATGGGTGTCTCTACTGCTATATCACCTCCTACATTCCGCGGGCATTCGAGTGCAGGCCGAAGCACAACTTGATTGCAAGGATTGAACGCGATCTTAAGCAAATCGATCGCGGCCGAGTTATAAGCATGTCCAACAGCTCTGATCCTTACCCGCCGATGGAGGCAAAGCTGGGGCTAACGCGCTCGTGCCTGAGACTTTTCTCCCGAGAGAACTGTAAGGTGCAGGTGATAACCAAGTCAAACCTCGTCACGCGGGATCTAGATCTCCTCTCGAAGATGCGGGTGGTGGTGAGTTTCACCATAGTGACGCTTGACCAAGAACTCAGCCAGAAACTAGAGCCGAATGCACCCTCGCCAAAGAAAAGATTGGAGGCCATGAAGCGTCTTTCAGATGCAGGGGTTCCGGTATCATTGAGGGTGGACCCGGTCATCCCTTACCTCACCAACGGCGGGGCGGTAGACGTAATCAAAGCCGCGGCCCGCCATGGTGTCAGGCACGTGACCTCCTCCACCTTCAAGCCAAGACCTGACAGCTGGCGGCGCATTCAGAACGCCTTTCCCAGTATTGCCTCCAAGCTGAGGCCACTGTATTTCGAGCGCGGGCGACGACACCACAACTGCTGGTACCTTCCGCAGGAACTCCGACGGAGATTGATGGATGAGATTAGACAGGCATGCGATGGGGAGGGGCTCACGTTTGCCACCTGCCGGGAGGGGTTGGCCAAGATAGGGGTTGGTGCGAGCTGCGACGGTAGCCATCTGATCGGTCAGAGGTTTTTCAGCAAGCGCCCGGTTCTGTGAGATGGTAGCCAGCCGCCCAACTTATGGAACACCGCCAAGTTGTCCGGAGAGGGCGCGGGATGTAGTTGTTGGTTCATCAATTAGGTTCTTTGAGGCCAAGGAACTTTGCTCCCGAAGCGGGCCAAGTTGGTTGAGTGGCAGAAAAAGTTTAAACGTTAGGAAAAACCGAGTAGCTCACGGGCCCTGGTGGTGTAGCCCGGTCTAACATGGAGCCCTGTCGAGGCTCCGCCCCGGGTTCAAATCCCGGCCAGGGAGCATTGTCTCCGCCGATGGGCGCCATATTAGCCCAGGGCCCGCGAAATCCAGCTGTCGCTTGCAGTGCTCCTTTAAACCCCCACCGAAAGCAATATTTAAGCGAAACACAACATCTTGAAAGACGATTTTGGTGTTGGTATGCAGGTGGAAATCAGAAAACTCGATGGGGATGAGATGGAGTTCGTGCTCTCGGACGCGAGCCCCGCCGTTGCCAACTCAATCCGAAGAGCTGCTCTGCGAGACGTCCCGATTATGGCAATTGATGAGGTGGAGTTCAAGGCGAATGATTCTGCAATGTACGACGAGATAATCGCCCACCGGCTCGCCATGGTGCCTATCACCACCCCGGCCAAGGGATACGTGCTTCCGAGCGAGTGTGGTTGCCGCGAGGGGCGCTGTGAGAAGTGCTCCGCGGAGCTCGAACTTAAGGCCGAGGGTCCGGGCATGGTCTACAGCGGGTCGCTCAACCCCTCAGATGAAGAGGTAAGGCCGGTCAACAGTTCCATCCCGATCGTGCGGCTGGAGAATGGGCAGAGGCTGGAGCTCGTGGCCATCGCGCGTCTAGGACTGGGCCGGGAGCACGCGAAGTGGCAGCCTGGGATCGTGGCCTACAAGTACATGCCGGTTCTCGAGTTTGATCCCAAGCTATGCAATGCCTGCGGTGATTGCGTTAAGGCCTGTCCTAAGGACATTCTCGAGATCGTGGAGAAAAAGGTCCGGGTTAAGGACCTGACACGGTGCACCATGTGCAAGGCCTGTGCTGAGGCCTGCTCCTCCAAGGCGGTCAAAGTTTCAGGTGATCCGACCAAGTTCATTTTCAAGGTTGAATCCACAGGGTCGCTACCACCTGACCAAATAATACTGAAGGCGGTCGAGTCCCTCCAGGCTAGGTTTGAGGAATTCCCCAAGCTGGTCAAAAAGCTCTGATTTTTAAAAGGAAAACGCGATAATTCTGCTGGCGCGGGGGTAGCCTAGCCAGGTCAATGGCCCTGAAGCCGACCCAAGGCGCCAGCTTGAGGGGCTGGTCTCGAAGGAGTTCGGGGGTTCAAATCCCCTCCCCCGCACCACTTTTTGTAACAATAACGGCCAACTAAGCGGCAAGGGAAAGGCGAAGAGAACAAATAAAAATGGGGGGTGTTTTCACGGGATCCTTTTCAGAGGTGTGTTCACACGTTTTCCTTATTAGCTCCAGAGGCCGCGCAAGCCGGCACTCCTCACAGATGTAGTCGGCTTTCTCGGTTTTTCCGCAATAGGTGCAAGTTGCCAGGCCTTGAGCCTCTTCAAGTTCCTTGCCGCACAAAACGCAGGACAGCTTAAACATTTTTTTCAGCAAGTCCATCGCCCTGTGGGCTATTAAATTTTTGCTAAAAGGAAAGGGCAGATTCGATTAAATCCGCCAATTCGGCAAAATTTAGCTGAACGATCGTAAAAACTTGGTTCTGGATGTGGATTGTGTCAGGCTCTGGAAGCGCTCCCTCTGCAGATTTTGCTCATCTTCTGCCCACAGGCATCACGTAAAGCGGCTTCTCGTTCTCCGGAGCCGTCAGGACCCTCTGGACTTGGTCTTCGTAAAAGCCCCCAACGGGCACCGTGCCGAGCCCCAACGCCGTCGCCTGCAAGCAAACGTTCTGGGCCGCGTGACCCGCCTCCATGTGTACGTATTGAATCCCCCGTTCTCCGTACTTCACCGTGGTCCGCTCGTAGACACCAACGATGACGATGTTCGCCGCGGCCGCTTTAACCCAGGCCTGACCCAGCGCGGCGGCACAGAGTTCATCCCGATGGTCGCCACTCTGGATTTTGACCATCTCGTGGCCCTGAGGCCGGTACTTGTAGATGCCCGCCTCCAAGTTCTCCACGTCTCCGGCGACCAAGTAGACCTCGAGCGGGTATAGGCCGCCCGCGGAAGGCGCTGTCCTGAACCCGCGCGGGTCGGTGATCCCCTGCGCCGCCCAGAGCAGCTGCGAGACCTCAGCCAGCGTCAGCGGCTCCCCGGCGTATTCACGGATCGATCTTCTCAGGAGCAGTGATGCCTCTAAGGAAAAGTCGCTATCGAGGCGAGGTGGCGGTAAGACAATAACCGTTTCATTCTCCACGGTGAACTCTGCTGCCTGTTCGGGATAAACTCGGGTGAAGAGGAGGGCCAGCAAAAGCACGGCGGCTCCGACGAGGACTAAGACCGCCCCAGCCAGCTTCCTCAGCAATGCTAATCACCCCACTGAAAATATGTCGCGCCAAGTTAATTAACCGGCTTGTTGAAAAACATCCCTTGGCTTTACGGCCTTTGAAACAAAAAGTTGAATTGGCTTCAACCGGAAAGAAAAATGGTATCCTCATGAGATTTTTTAAGCGGGAGAAGAAGCACCCCTACTGGTGGGACAGAAAGATCTCGCCAAGATCTCGGAAATGATATCATCATCGATGATTGCGGGCAAAATTGCTGGGTTAATCCAGCTCGGGAACCGCTTGCTCAAGCACGCTTGGCAGGGGCCAGTGCCTTGTCCTTAGCCAGCGACGCATAAGCTTCATGGAGATCGGTGATCGATATCAACTCGTCTTCCACGCCGCCGCTGGAGTGCAGCGTCGCCCGCAGCGCCTTTTTAACCCTAACCACACCCGCACTCTGCAACTCCTGCAGCCCCTTGTTGAGCTGTCCCAGATCCAGCTTCCTCGGGCCCGCCGCCGTGGCCTGCAAGGTAAGTTCTTGGACGAGTTCGGATTTCCAGATGGCGCCGTGATAGTGAATCAGAGCCCTGACGGTATCCAGCTTGATTTTGGTCAAACCGCCCTCGCTTTCCTTGGCGAGTAGCTCCCGTACGACTTTTTTGATGTCCGCTTTCATTGACGTCATTTTCTAATCTCCTCGGTGGTGTTTAAACATGATTGTCGACCGCTCAGACCAGCAGCCAAGGGTTCCCGATCCTGACCTTTTGCAGTCCCTCCTCCCGGCAAATCTCGAGGAACCTCTCAGCGTCCTCCTTTTTGGTGAACGGCATGTCCTCCATATGGTGAAGGGGATGAAAAGCGAGAAGCGAGTAAGGTATGGTGGAGTCGAGGTCGGCTATGAACGACGCCAGCGATCGGATTTCTTCGTCATCGACGTAGCCCGGCACGAGCAAAGTGCTAGCACGAGCCAGCGGCACCTCGGGGCGCCGAGAGTGCTGCCTCGCCAGCCAGCTGAAGTTGTCATATGCTGCACGGTGGTCGACGCCCGAGAGGGCGTAGAGGATTTCCGGCGACCAGCATTTAAGGTCTGCCTTCACCCCGCCCCCGCTGACAAGGGAGAGCTCGGTGAACTTCTCTAGGCTGCTGCGGTTCATGCTAAGGTTGGTTTCAAGACAGACCCGCAGGAGGCGCCCCTCCTTCTCCGCGGCCTCCCGCATCACCCTTGCCGAGGCGATCACAAAGGGCATCTGGCTGGATGGGTCGCCGCCGAAGTAGCAGGCGCAGCCGACCCGCTCATCGGCTTTCTCGGCAAGTTGCCCGGCGCTGATCGTCGGAAATCCGGCAACGGTCAGCTCGTGGTAGCCGTAGTTCTGGCAGTAGAGGCAGTTGTAGGTGCAGCTGCCGAGAAAAATGGAGAGGTTGAAGTAACCGATGTCGCCCTGAGGCGTCCGGCACCACTTGGGATAACCCGCCCCGCCAGATCCTGCACAGAAATCTGCCGGCACGCAGTTGGTGGGAAGCGGATCATAGTACCAAGTCAGGAGCCCCTTCTCCGGAGTGCCGAACCTCCTGACCAGCTTTCCCTCGAGATTTTCGACCACACCGCAGAGACCCTTCCTGCCTACAGATATCCTGCAGCGGTTGCCGCAATCGTTGCACTCAACACCACTCCCGTCTCGCGGGGGCTCAGGAGGCAGCCCGTGTTTACGTCTGACTCTGGCGTGAGCGGCGCTGAGATAAGGCTTGGCCTCATCGAAGTGCTCGCGCACGCAGGTGGGGCAAACCCCTAAGGCCTCTGAAATGTAGTTGGCCTCCAGATCGCAGAGCTGACACCTGCTCTTATAGCCGCGCCTCGTGGTGAAGAAACCGTCCATAACCTAAAGCCACAACTAAAGGTTATCCTAAAACGATAAAATTCTTCTGTAAAAACAGGGTTTGCCGGTTCAAAAGTCGATACAGCAAAGGCTAAAATAGGCAAGTTCAACTTATGAGTGTATTACTGAGGAGTGTTGTTGGATGTTCGATGCCAAAAAATTTGTTCAGGAAAAGGTTGAATGGTTGAAGGAGACAATTGGGGAAGAAAAGGCCTTCGCCGCCGTCTCGGGAGGAGTGGACAGCGTGGTTTCCGCGATGCTCGGCCACATGGCCATAGGCGATCGGCTGACGGTGGTTTTCCTAGACGATGGATTGATGCGGGAGGGGGAGCCGCAGCAGGTCTACAGCCGTCTGAAGCAGCTGGGGCTAAACGCCAAGGTCTATCGTCTCTGGGACGATTTCTTTGCGGCGTTGAAAGGGCTGACAGACCCTGAGGAAAAGCGGAAGGCCTTCCGTGAGGTCTTCTACCGGTCGCTGGGCAAAATCGCTGAGGAGCTCGGTGCCAAGTTCATGGTCCAGGGCACCATCGCGGCCGATGTGATTGAGACCAAGGCCGGGGTAAAAACCCAGCATAATGTTCTGGAGCAGATAAATGTTCATCCTTTGGAAAGGTATGGACTGAAGATTCTCGAACCCCTGAAGGACCTCTACAAACATGAGGTCCGGGCCGTTGCTAAGGCACTCGGGATGAAGGTTGAAGCGGTGAGAAGGCCCTTCCCCGGCCCGGGACTCTCCATCCGGGTCATCGGCGAAGTGACCCCGGAGCGGGTGGAGCTGGTCCGAAGGGCGACAAAGGTGGTAGAGGAGGAGACGAAGAATATATCCTGTTTCCAGGCCTTCGCCGTGCTGCTCCAGGACCGGGCCACCGGAGTCTCCAAGGACCTCGAGAGAAAATACGGAGAGATTGTAGTTATCCGGGCGGTAAAATCGAAGGACGCCATGACTGCAGAACCCGTCGCCTTCCCTTGGAAAGTGCTGCGCCGGATCGAGCGGAGGATAAGGGAGGTGAACCCCTCAGTTACTCACGTTCTCTATGACCTGACTGGCAAGCCACCGGCGACAATCGAGTTCGAGTAGAAAGAGCTGGTAGATGGAATGACCAAGCTGCCTCTCCTCAAGGAAGCGCTGGAAAATGCCGTCGTCGTCAAGATGGGGAAATATGAATACTTCGTAAACCCCACGCAGGGGGTGGCGCCGCCGCTCAAGCCCGAGCTACTGCAGGAGATCGCCCAAAGGATAGTCGAGCTGGCCGATTTCAACGTCGACAGGATCGTGACCATCGAGGCCATGGGTATCCACGTCTCGGCGTTGGTGGCCACGATGACCAAGGTCCCCATCATCATCGCCAGAAAGAAGAAGTTCAACCTGCCCGGGGAAATTGAGGTCAAGGTGAAAAAGAGCTACCGCAGAGTTGCCGGAAAGGAGACAGTACAGAAGTTCTACATCAACTCGGTCAAAAAGGGAGACCGGGTGATAATAATTGACGACGTCATGTCCACAGGCGGCACCGTTTCTGGGGTAATTCAGGGGCTGAAGAAGGTCGGTGTAATTGTCAAGGACGTGATCATCGTGATGAACCGCGGGCGGGGTCCTGAGAGGGTAAAAAAGGAAACTGGGCTGGATGTGAAAACGCTGGCCGACGTGGAAATCAAAAACAGTAAGGTCCACGTCATCAGAATTGATTGAACGGCAGAAGCTATCTACAGTGACCTCCGCTCGTACCTGATCTTCAGCGTTTCACCTTTACCCCATTCGAACACCGGGACGTTTCTCCTCAATTTTTTGAATTTCTCCCCGAGCGCGTGCGCGACAATGGGAAGCGCTATGGTGGCGTCGGCGTAGCACATCACTTTTTTGGCCCGAAGATTGATCTTGCCCCATGATTGCGCCTCCTCAAAGGTACATCCAGACAGCCCTCCCCACATCGGCATGTCCGTCGATATCTGCAGGGCATACTTGTGGCTGCGGTCGTGGCGCGTCTGGTAGCCAGCGATCACCGCCGTCTGCTGGATGAAGTTCTTGGGTACGCCCCCACCGATGTAGATGACCGATGTGGTGTCAGCCACTTCAGTTATCCGCGAGCTCTCATCAACATCCTTGAGAGAATCCAGGATTATCCTCCGGCCCCGCCTCCTGTTGGCGAACATGATGGAAAAGCCCAGCGAGCTGTCGTTCAGCGCCGGGCAGAAGACTGGCACGCCGCTGTGGTAGGCGCTCAAGACGATGGAATCCTCCTCCGCACCGTAGCTGTCGAGGAACTTGCCCAGCTCATAAATTATCTCTCGAGATGAGTAGCGATACATGTCGGACAGGTTGGGGCAGAACTCCTTTTCGATCCAGAGATCCGTTTGATAAAACTCGGTTTCGTCAGCGAAAACATCGTAAATCCTGTCAACGTAACACTTCCTCAGCTTGACGTCGTCGACCATGTGGCTCCCGATATAATGTTTCTTCCCCCTCGCCTCGTGGACGTCATGGTAGAGGTTGGCGCCGGTCGAGACCAAGACATCGATCATCCGGCGCTTAATCAAGTAGGCGATCACCCTCCTCATCCCTGCAGGAACCATCGCCCCGGCTAGGCCCAACCAAATCGTGTTCTGTTTTTCCCGGAGCATTCTGGCCCAAACATCGACGGCCTCCCCGAGCTTTCGGCCCTGGAATCCAACCCCAAGCATTCCATCCGTTAAATCGCTGATGCTGCGTCCGGGGTGAACTTCAATCGGGTGGGTCGGCTTTTTCAGAAATTTTGATCGCATGAAATAAAATAGG